>JBBIHL010000246.1:0-3627 GCA_037447075.1 Candidatus Eiseniibacteriota bacterium
CACGGCAAGGGCGGACGCTGGTTCGAACTCATCCCGCCCGCGACTGCCGACGGGGTCGTGGGCGTTCGCGATGGCGCGGGCACGCGGCTTGATTCGTTGCAAGGGTGCGCGGTCGCGTTGGACGGACGGCTTTACGGCTCGTTCTACTCGGGTCGCAAGGGCTGGGCTGCGGTCGAGATCGCGACCGGCGCGGTGCTCTACGAGGGACCGAACGTGGCCAAGGGCTCGCTGCTGGCGGCGGAGGAGCGGCTCTACGCGCTGAGCGAGGACGGAACTCGGCGGGGAGCTGCGGCTCCTGGGCGGGAGCGCCCGAGTGGAGCGGCTGGCCGCAGTAGACGCACTGGTCGCGGCCCGCCATCGCGACGGGCCTGCCGCAGCTGGGACAGGATTCCTGGGGCTCGAGCTTGGGCTCCAGGCGCGGCCGGACGTCTCCCATGACGCCCGGGGTTATCGGCCTGCGCTGACTCCCGCTTGAGGCGCCGCCCGGGGCGCCGCGACCGCGGCCGGGACCGCGGCGGTCCGTGCCGCCCGGGGCGCCAGGTCCAGCCAGCGCCGCGCCACGCTCAGGAACGCGCTGCCGAGCGCGAGGACGGCTCCCAGCCAGACCAGGTTGATGAGCGGCTTGGTGCTGACCTCGACCGCCAGGATGTTCCCCTGCCGGGGCCGTCCCAGGCCCGGGACCTCGAGCGCCACCCGGCCTCCGGCGGCGTCCACCGAGGCGATGGTCACCGAGCCGCCGCCCGGCAGGTAGTCCGGGATGCGGTTGGGGGCGCCTCCCCCCACCACCTCGATCTGGGGCCGCACCGGCACCTCGCGGCCGTCCTGGCGGCGGGCGCGCAGCCGCGCCGCCACGCGGATCACGTCTCCCATCTGGCGGTCGAAGTCCACGAACGTGTAGGTCCACTCCCCCACCGTCCGGGTCTCGCCCTTGCCCAGCCACAGTGCGCGGTCCTGCCCCTCGTTGCCCACCATCTCGAGGGGCGAGATGTAGATGTCGTAGAGGGCGAAGCGCTCGATGTGCGGGTTCTTCATCACGCCCTGGTTGTATTCGCTCCAGTAGAGGCGCGGGCGGGCCTCGAAGCGGCGTTCCTGCGACGAGACGGCGATCGCCACGCGGTCCTTGCCGTCGGGCTCGGCCCGGGTGCCCTCGAAGCGCAGGCGCATGCCCAGCGCGCTGCGCTCCTCGCCCTGGGGGAGCTGCACCTGCACCGAGCGCCCGTAGTTGGAGGACGCGACCACCCCGATCAGCAGCAGGGTCACGCCCAGGTGGCCGGTGTAGGCCACGCCGTGCTTCCAGCCGGCGCGGAAGCCGCGCACCGCCACCCAGGCGTTGGCGGCGAGCCCGAAGCCGGCGCTGAAAACCAGCGCCGCCGGCAGCGGCTGGCGCACGCCGGCCAGCGCCGCTGCCAGGGCGACCGCCAGGCCCACCGCCACCGCGGGGAGCGCCGCCGAGAAGAAGGCGCGCGGCTCCTGCTGGCGCCAGCGCATGAGCGGCGCCACGCCCAGCAGCAGGCACATGGCGATGCCGAGCGGCGCGTTCACCAGGTTGTAGTAGGAGGTCTGCACGTTGCTCGGCGGTCCGAACAGCCGGGTGATGAGCGGCGCCGACATCCCCACCGCCGTGAGCGCGCACATCAGCATGAAGACCAGCTGGCCCAGCCACAGCATGGACTCGCGGGAGAAGTTGCCCAGGGGCTGCTTCGGCCAGGGGATGTCGCGCAGGCGCGCGACGAGCAGGCCGTAGCCCAGCAGCATGGCGCAGAACAGGAAGGCCAGCAGGAACCCGTTCAGGCCCAGGTTGACGAAGGAGTGGACCGAGAAGTCCGCCAGCACCCCGCTGCGGGTGAGGAACGAGGCGTAGAGCACCAGCACGTAGGAGGTGATGGCGAGGAAGAAGTTGGTGCGCCGCAGGCTGCCGGTCACGCGTTGGACCAGCAGGCCGTGCAGCAGCGCGGTGTTGGAGAGCCAGGGGATGAGCGAGCCGTTCTCGACCGGGTCCCAGCCCCAGTAGCCGCCCCAGCCCAGCACCTTGTAGGCCCACACGCCTCCCATGGTGAAGCCGGTGGCGAGGATGGCCGTGGAGAACACCACCCAGGGCAGGCCGGGCTTGATCCAGCCGTCGTAGTCGCGCTTCACCAGCGCGGCGAGCGCGAAGGCGAAGGGCACCACCAGGGAGGAGAATCCCGTGAACAGCACGGGCGGGTGGATGGTCATCCAGGGATCCTGCAGCAGCGGGTTCAGCCCTGCGCCGTCCACGGGGACGCGGCCCGCCGGGAAGGTGAGGAACGGCCCCCGCACCACGGTGATGAGCAGCAGCAGCACGACCGGGACGTTGATGAAGAACAGCGCCGCGGGCACCAGCGCGTGCCGCATGCGCATCACGAACAGGCCCAGGATGCTGCTGATCAGCGCCCACAGCAGGAAGGTGCCTTCCTGGCCCCCCCAGAACGCCGCGTAGACGTAGTGCGCCGGCATGCTGCGCGACGAGTAGTTGGCGACGTACTGGTACTGGAACTGGTGGGTGAAGAGGATGTACCAGAGCCAGGCCGCTCCGCCCGCCATGCCCGCCACCGCCACGGCGAAGGCGCGCCGCCCGGTGCGCCACAGCTCGTCGCGCCCCGCGGCCGCCCCCAGGAACGCCAGGCCCGCCACCAGGGACGCCAGGAAGGCCACCCAGGCGCACAGCGAACCCACGCTGAAGCCGGGAAGGATCATCCGCTCTTGGACGCGGCCTGGGCCGCCTCGGCCTGGTACTTGGAGGGGCACTTGACCAGCAGCTGCTCGGCCTCGAAGTAGCCGTCGCGGTAGCTGCCGATGGCCACGATGTTGGTGGCCTGGTCGAAGTTCCCCGGGATGACGCCCTTGTAGCGCACTTCCATGATCTCTGCGCGCGAGTCGCGCAGCCGGAAGCTCAGGAACTGCTCCTCCTGGCGCAGCACGTAGTGCTTATCGGCCAGCACGCCGTTCACCTGCACCAGGCCGTTGCTGCGGCGAGCCTCGGCGAACCCCACGTAGGGGGTGACCGTCTTGCGGAAGCTCCCCACCCCCACCACCACCGCGAGCGCCACCAGCAGCAGCGCGACGACGACCTTCAGGTTCATTTGCGCTCCAGCTCCTTGACCCGGCGGTCCAGGCGCCAAAGGTAGACGAAGAGCAGCCCCCACACCAGCAGGGCCACGCCCAGCACCACGTACTCCTTGGACATCGGTCCTCCTGCCCCGGTTGCGCCCTATCCTACACCGTCTGGTCGCGCCTGCGCCGCTCGGCCAGCCCCAGGCGCACGCGCACGTTCAGAATCCATGCAAAAAGCACGGTGAACCCGATCATCGCCGCAAAAAACACCAGGCGGATGCGCGGGTCCATGTCCATCTTGCCGCGCGGGTTCACGATCGGGTCGGGGTGCAGGGTGAAGTAGAGGCGCGGCACCACGAAGATCAGGAACGGCACCGCCACGAAGGCGACCGCGGAATAGACCGCCGAGAGGCGGGCGCGCCGCTCGTCCTCGTCGATCGCCCCGCGCAGGGCCAGGTAGGCCCCGTAGATGAGCAGCAGGAAGAAGATCGAGGTCTCGCGCGGGTCCCAGTTCCAGTAGGAGCCCCACACCGCCTTGGCCCACAGCGACCCGCT
>JBBIHL010000246.1:3637-5207 GCA_037447075.1 Candidatus Eiseniibacteriota bacterium
GCGGCCACCACGCAGAACAGCATGCCCAGCTCGGCCGCCGCGGCGGCGTGCACGTCGTGCTCGAAGCGCCGCCGGCGCAGGTAGAGCACGCTGTGCAGCATGGACCAGCCGAAGGCCAGCACCGTGATCCAGGCGGCCGGGATGTGGAAGTAGAGCACCCGGGTGGTCGGCCCCAGCACCGGGACGAGCGGGGCCCAGACCAGCCCGGCCCACAGCACCACCACCATCCACGCGAACAGCACGGCCTTCCATGCCACGGTCAGTCCCCCCACAGGTGATCGTAGAGCAGCAGGCTCGCGCCCAGCACCGCCGCGGCGTAGGCGGCCAGGACGCCCACGTCGGCCGCCACGGTGGCGCCCTCCCACTGGGCGCGCGTCCCGCTCACCGCGGCCGCCAGGACCGGCAGCACCACCGGCAGCGAGATGGCCGCGAACAGCGCCCCCTTCATGCGGCTCTGCGCGATGATGGCCGCCACCAGCGTGGCGGCGGCCGCCAGCCCCACGCTGGCCAGCCACAGCACGGCCAGGAACGGACCCCAGCGCGGCGGCGGCGCGGCCATCAGCAGCAGGAACAGCGGCACCGCCACGGCCTCGAGCAGCAGCAGGAACATCCAGTTGAACAGCAGCTTCCCCAGCGCGATCGCCGTGGGCGTGGCCGAGAGCCGCAGCGCGGTGAGGGTGCGGCCCTCCACCTCGCGCACGAAGCTGTGCGCCAGACCGGCCAGCGCCGCGAACAGCATGACCACCCAGAGCAGGGCGCTCAGCAGGTCGGCGCGATGCCCCACCCGCCCCACGGCGAAGCTCACCACGGTGAGCGACGCCACGGTGAAGAGCAAGGCCGCGTTCAGGCTGTAGCGGGTGCGCCACTCACTGCGCCATTCCTTGATCAGGATGGCCCAGACCGCCCCCGCGGAGCTGTAGGCGCCGCGCAAAGGAAGGGATCTCCCGCTGGTCGTTGGTGGCGAGCACCACCAGGCCCCGCCGCGATTGCTCCTCGATCACCCGGGCGAAGACCGCGCGACCCTCCTCGTCCAGGTGGCTTCCCGGCTCGTCCAGCAGCAGCAGCGGCGGATCGTGCTGCAGGGCGAAGGCGAGCTTGAGCCGCTGCTTCATGCCGGCCGAGAACGCCCCCACCCGGTCGTCGCCGCGCCGCTGCAGCCCCACCCGCAGCAGCCCGGCCTCCGCCGCCTCGCGCGGCCGGCGGAGGCCCCGCGCCGTGGCGAAGAATTCCAGGTTCTCGCGCGCCGTCAACTCGTCGTAGAGCGCGCTCTCCACCGACAGCAGGCCCACCACCCGGAAGCGCCGGGGCGGCGGCACGGCAACCCCGTCCACGCGCAGCTCGTGGCTGCCCCGCTCGGGGCGCAGCAGCCCCGCCAGCACCCGCAGCAGCGTGGTCTTGCCGGAGCCATTGGCGCCGGTCACCGCCAGCGCCGCCGGCCCCTCGATGTGGAAGCTCAAGGGTTGCAGCGCGCGCCGCGCGCCGTAGCGATGCTCGAGCGATTCCGCCTGCAGCAGCACCGGGGCCGGGGCGGCCTCCGGCGCCAGGCCGGACGCCGCCGCGGCGTCGCGCG
>JBBIHL010000247.1:0-5203 GCA_037447075.1 Candidatus Eiseniibacteriota bacterium
GTGGGCACCGGCTCGCGATGGATGCGGCGCGGCCCCGGCCGGTCGAGGATGCCCAGGCGGCGGTCGAGGGCGATGACGAGCGGGGCCGCCAGCAGCGCCACGGCCGTGGCGGCGACGAACAGCTCCAGCGAGTAGGGAATCCGCATCAGCGGTGGGAGGCGGCGTGGACGCGGCGTGGGGTCACGCGGGCTTCAACGCCAGCGCAGCGCGTTGGCGGCCACCATCAGCCCCGCCCGCATCATGAGGAGGCCGTCCACCAGCCAGCTCACCGGCGCCGGGGCGGGATGGTGCTTGTGGAAGTAGTGGATCATGCCGCGGTGGCGCTCCAGGATGACGCGCGGCGCCACCTTGCTCCGGCTCGCGCCGATGTGGTGCACGACGACGGCGGCCGGCTCGTAGACCACCTTCCATCCGGCGAGCTTGAAGCGCCGGCACCAGTCCACGTCTTCGTTGAACATGAAGAACTGCTCGTCCATGGGCCCCACGCGCTCGACCGCCCGGCGCCGCACCATCATGCAGGCGCCCGAGAGCCAGTCCACCTCGCGCGCGCTGGCGTGGTCCCAGTCCAGCAGCAGGTAGCGGCGGCTGTAGGGGTTCCTGGGGAAGAGCGCGGTGAGCAGGGAGTAGCGGTTGAAGAGCAGGGTGCTGTGGTCCGGGAACGCCCGGCAGGAGTACTCCAGCTTGCCGGCGCCGTCGAGGATCTTGGGGCCGACGACGGCCGCGTCGGCGCGGGCCTCGAGGCAGCGCAGGAGCGCCCCTAGCGCGCCGGGCCTCACGTCGCAGTCGGGGTTCATCACCAGGGCGTAGCGCCCGGTCGTGGCCGCCAGCCCCTGGTTCACGGCGCGCGCGTAGCCCAGGTTCCGGTCGTTGGCGATGTAGCGCGCCGCGGGGAAGCGCCGCGCCACCGCCTCGCGCGAGCCGTCCCGGGAGTCGTTGTCCACCACCACGGCCTCCCAGGCCATGCCGGCGGCGTCGGCGGCCACCGATTCCAGGCAGGCCAGGAGCGGGTCGCGCATCTTGTAGTTGACGAGGACGATGGAAAGGTCCATGAAGGCGGGCGGGAGGGCCGTGGGGTGGGGGAAACCTCGAGCCAGGCTGCCCACGATTCTAGCATCCGCCCGGCGCCCTGCGGAAGCGGCGGCGACGGGAGCCTGCCCGTGGCCCGCCCCGGCGCCGCCGTGACGCCACGCCGGTCCCGCACGTCCAAGGAGACGTCCCACCCGTGCCGCGCCTGACGCGCTGGTTCGTTAGGACCTCGCTGGTCTACCTGGTGGCCGCGCTGCTGCTGGGCGCGGCGCTGCCGTGGTCCGTCGGTTCGCCCGCCGGCATGCCGCTGCGCGCGGTCTATTTCCACCTGCTGGTCGTGGGCTGGATCGCCCAGCTCATCTTCGGCGTGGCCTACTGGATGTTCCCGCGCGGCCCGGCGGCGCGGCCGCGCGGCAGCGCCGCCCTCGGCGTCTCGGTCTACCTGCTGCTCAACCTGGGCCTGCTGGCCCGCGCCGTGGCCGAGCCGATGAACGCCGCCTCGCCCGCGCCGGGCTGGGCGTGGACGCTGGCGGCCTCGGCCGCGGCGCAGTGGCTCGCCGCCCTGGGGTTCGTGGCGAGCATCTGGCCGCGCGTGAAGGAGCGCTAGCCTGCCGCGGCTCTCCCGCCTGTTCGTGCGCGCGGCGCTGCTCCACCTGGCGCTGGGGTTCACGCTGGGCGCGCTCCTGCTCCTGCGCGGCGGGTGGGCGCTGCTCGGGGACGCGCAGGCCGTGGCGCTGCCCGCGGCCTGGTTGCTCCTTCCGGCGCACGTCGAGTTCCTGCTGGTGGGCTGGACGGTTCAGCTGGCCATGGGGGTGGCCTTCTGGATCCTCCCGCGGTTCGCCGCCCCCGGCCCGCGTAGCCCGACGGCGCCCCCGCCTTCGCGTGGGAACGTGGCGCCGGCCTGGGCCGCCTTCGTCCTGCTCAACGGTGGCGTGTGGATGGTGGCGGTGGCGCCCCTGCTGGGCGACGAGTCCGCGCTTCCGACGGCCGGGCGCCTGGCCGAGCTGGTGGCGGCGGCCGCCTTCGCGCTGCACGCCTGGCCGCGGGTGAAGCCGGCGGCGGCCTAGCGCTCCGGGTAACGGCAGGCCGCACCGCGGTTCATTCGCCCGCGGGCGACAGCCTCCGTCGCAGCACTCCCTCCAGCGCCGCCCGCACGCGCGCCACGTGGCTCCCCTCCCAGTACCACTTGCCGCAGGTGGGGCAGTAGCGCAGCCGCGCCGCCCCGCGCAGCACGCGGCCGGGCACCTCGCCCATCGCCTCGAAGGCGTTGCGGGTCTGGAGCGCCGTGTTGCACTCGACGCAGCGGGAGAACGGGGGGCCCTGGGCGTCGTGTCGCGCCACCAGGCGGCGCAGGCTCTCGTCCTCGCGGCCGCGCTCGACCGCCGCCACCTCCACTCCCGGCGTGCGGGGGCGGCGCAGGCTCAAGGTGAGCGCCACGCGGCCCTCGCGCCGCGCGGCCGCGAACACCTCGTCGAGCCGCGCCCCCTTGAGGATCAGGACGTCGTAGCCCAGGAATCGCAGCCGGCGCCCGAGGCGGGCGAGCGAGGTATCGGTGACGAAGCGCGTGGGCTCCACCGGGGCGACGGTAGCCGCCCGCCCGGAGCCCGGCAAGGCGGCGGTCGGCCGCGGCGGCGAGGAGTCGCGCCTCGAGCTGCCGGCTCCGCTAGTTGGGGTGGGTCGGGCGTCCCGCCCGCGGCTCCATCCCCAGCTCATGGAAGAGGAACGCCAGGGCGTCCACCTCCTGCTCGATCCGCTCGTCGAGCGGCGTGCCCAGGCCGTGCCCGGTGTTGGCGCTGGTGCGCAGCAGCACGTTCGCCCCCGCCGCCTGGAGCCGCGCGGTCATCTTCCGCGACTGCATGGGGTCCACCCGCGGGTCGTTGGCGCCGGTGAGGAACAGGATCGGCGGGTATCTGCGGCCGTCCGCCACGTGGTGGTAGGGCGAGTAGGCGACCATCGCCTTGAACAGCTCCGGGTCCTTCACGGTGCCGAACTCGGTGACGTTGAAGGCCCCGTTGGGGGAAAGCTCCACCCGGAGCATGTCGTAGATGCCCACGTGGGAGACGACGGCGCGGAACAGGTCCGGGCGCTGGGTCAAGGCGGCGCCCATCAGCAGCCCCCCGTTGCTCCCGCCCTCGATCGCCAGCCGGCCGCGGCTCGTGTAGCCGGATCGGGTCAAGTGTTCCGCGCAGGCGATGAAGTCGTCGAAGACGTTCTGCTTGCGCGCCAGGTTGCCGGCGCGGTGCCATTCCTCTCCGAACTCGCCCCCGCCGCGCAGGTTGGCGATGGCCAGCACGCCTCCGCGATCGAGCCACGCCCGCACCCCCACGTCGAAGTACGGACCCAGGCTGACGCCGTAGCCGCCGTAGCCGGTGAGCAGCGTGGGGTTCTTGCCGTCGAGCCTGGCGCCCCTGGGCCGGATGATGTTCAGGGGCACGCGCGTCCCGTCCTTGGAGACGGCCCACTCGCGCACCACCTCCGCGTCGCTGAAGTCCACGGGCCACGAGCGCGAGAGCGCCGTCTTCGCCGCCTGCCCCGCGCCGCCGCTCCCCGGCGTCCAGCGGTACCAGGCGGCGGGCTCCAGATAGGAGGTCGTCCGGTAGAGCACGGCGTCCTGGGCGCGGCCGCGCAGCGCCAGCAGCTGGTCCACGGAACAGACGGGCGGCAGCGGCAGGCCCTCCAGCTCCCGGCCGGAGAGGTCGAAGACCCGCACGCGGTGCGGGCCGCCGATGCCCTCGACCACGAAGAGCCGCGTGTCGGCGGGGACGATCCCGCTCGAGCCGAAGAAGCTGAACTCGATCACGCCTTCGCCCTGGGGGACCACCGTGCGGGCTTGCCCCAGGCTCGGCCCCTCCGGGCCGGCGTCCCGCAGGTCCAGCCGCAGCACCTGGCCGCGCGGCGCGCCCCGGCGCGACAGCAGGTAGAGCGCCTGGCCGGGTCCGAAGACGGCGTGGACCACCTGGTCCGCAAGGCCGGTGAGCGGCGTCCAGCGCCCGTCGCTCGCCCGGAGGTACTGGGCGAACTCGCCCCCGTCGCCGTTGGCGACGTTGGCCAGGATCCAGCGGCCGTCGAGGCTGCGCGCCAGGCTGATCTCCGCGATCTTGGGGAAGTCCCGGCCGATCTCGTAGCGGTCCTGCTCGGTCGGCGTGCCGATGCGGTGGTGGTAGACCTGCACGTAGAAGTCCAGGTCCGGAGCCGGCCGCTCGCCCGGGCGCGGGTAGCGCGTGTAGTAGAAGCCGGTGCCGTCGGCGTCCCAGGCCATGCTGCCCAGGGCGGTGCCGTAGTTCACGCGCGGGATCACCTCGCCGACTTCCCGGCCGGTCGCCACGTCGTAGACGTGGAGGTTGCCTCGTTCCGATCCGCCCTCCGAGAGCGAGACGGCGACGCGCTTGCCGTCGGGCGAGGGCACGTACCAGTCAATGGAGCTGCCGCCCTTGGGGTCGAGGGCCTCGGGGTCCACCAGGACGCGAGTCGAGGCCGTATCGTCCTCCGAGGCCATGGCCACCAGGAAGGCCTGCTGCTTGGGCGGCCGATTGCGCAGCGCGAAGAGCGTCCCGCCTTCGTAGGCCAGCGAATAGTCGCGCGGGATCTCGAGCTTGCGCAGCCGGGCCACCTGGGCGCGGATGGCGTCCACTCCGGGAAGGCGATCGAGGACGGAGCGCGCGTGGGCGTTCTGGGCGTCGCTCCAGGCCTGCACCTTGGGATCGGCACCGTCCTCGAGCCAGCGGTAGTCGTCCGTCACCTGGACTCCGTGGTATGCGTCCGTGACGGGGAGCTTCGGTGTCTGGGGCGGGGCGCCGGCAGCGGGGCTGGCTGCCAGGATGGAGACGGTGGCCGAGACGATCAGGGATCGCGCGCGCATGTCGGGGCTCCTTTCGGGAGCGCGGATTCTATCGCGGGGCAAGGTCCGGCGATAAGCCTCGAATGAGCGGCGCCCCAGGCGAGCCCACTCGCCGCGGCTCACGGCCCTGACGGCCGGCCGCGCGGGTAACCCTGGCGGGCACTTCCACTTCCGCGCCCGCCATTGACGCGGGCCGCCCGCTGACCCACCCTACGGCGCCATGGAGGCCCCGCCACAGGGAGGCTGGGAGGGAGAGCGCCCGTCCGAGGTCCGCCTCGACCGCCGCCGCTTCCTGCTCCTGGCGGGTGCGGTAGCTGCCGGCCACGTCCAGCACCACGG
>JBBIHL010000248.1:0-5171 GCA_037447075.1 Candidatus Eiseniibacteriota bacterium
TCCACGCGTTCGAGCTTGGGCGGATCGTCACGCCGCGGCGGGTCGGTCCGCCGCATGGGCGCCTGGTGCGTCTCGCGGTGCTCCCGCTCCGGCGCGGATTCGGGCGCCCTCCACACCGGAACGCGCGGCCGCTCGGCAGGGCGATCGCCGTCGCCGGCTTGGGGCACCAATCCCGAGCGCCCCCGCGCCGGCTCGCGCCAGGTGGGCTCGGGCGCCGCCCTCGGATCGGTCGGACGCACCGAGCCGCCGGGCATCCGGCCCAGGACCGGTCGCCGGACGCCGCCCCGCTCGGAACCACCCCGCCACGACGGGTCGCGGCGGCTCGGCTGACCTTGAGCACCTTCGGGCGCCCGCGTCAGTCGGCCCACCGGCACCTTCCCGATGCGCGATGCGGTGGCGCCATCCGGGCTGCGGAAGCCGGGCGGGAAGGGCTTGTCCGGCCGGCGCACGTAGCTCCCGTCCCTGGCCCGGATGGGAGGCTGATAGCTGCCCGGCGGCGGCGCCGGCTTGTAACGGACCAAGCGGTCGCCCCACAGCGAGCGCCAGCGGTGCCAGCCGTCCCAGGACGAGTAGCGCCCACCGTAGAAGGGCCGGTAGAAATGCGGAGCGTCGTAGCGCACCACGTAGTAGTAGTACGGCACGAACCCGGTCCAGCAGGGGTAGCCCCACCACCAGTTGTAGTTGATCCCGAAGCTGAAGACCGAGCAGGTGGCGTAGTAGGGGTCGAAGCCGTCCCACCAGGCCCAATGGCCGGGGCGGTGGCAGTCGTAGCAGAGGTAGCGCGGGTAGCGGAACTTGTGGCCGACGTAGTAGGTGACGTAGGCGGAGGAGACATCCTCCGGACCCGCGTCCCCGCATACCCGGCTCCGGATGCGTTCCATGGCGACGAACGGGTCGCCGACGATGCGCCCCTCGCGCGTCACGCCCTCCTCGTCCTCGGCCTCACCCACGTAGTCGCCTTCCTCGACGTCCGCGTCGTAGGGGCGCAGGTACCACGGCAGCTCGTGGAAGGGCTCGCGGGAGGCCACCGCGACCACGTAGCCGATGCCCTCCGGAGCCTGCGTCACCAGCTGGTAGGGAGCGTCGCGGGGCGGCAGGACCACCTGCTCGCCCCCGCCGATCCAGCCGCTGCTGCCCGCCGTGGGGAAGAGCATGCGGACATAGCCCTGGCTGTCGATCTCGTAGACCAGCAGGTAGGCATCCTCCGAGGTGCGCGCGCCGATCTCGATGTTCTCGCCGACGCGGTAGACCGCGTTGTTCCCGCGGTCGGTCCACACCTCCACCCCCAGGCCGTGAGCGGCTCGCGGGACGCCCGCCCCGCCGGCCAGCGCGGCGGCAAGGAACGGGATCAAGACCCGACGGTTTCGCATGGTTCACCTCCCGCGCGGCGCGCCTCGCGGCGCGGACGCGCCTAGCCCGTCACCCATTTGGATACCCGCGGAGGGCGTTCCGGCTCCCAACGGATTCGTCAAGTCGTCGGCGCCCCGGCGCGTGGGCGGTTCGGGTGCCCTGGAGAGCCCCTCCATACTACCACCGGTCGGCCACGGCATGGCCCCCCCTCCTCCCTTCAGCGCGTCCAGGTCACCGTGCGGCGCACCGGGGGCTGGAGCTTGGCCGGCCGGACCCGCAGCTCGCGGTTGCCCCGCGCCACCTGGTAGGCCCAGTCGAACGTGACCCGGTCGGGGGTCAGGTCGCTCACCCGGAACTTGGCGAAGTGGTCGTCGCGGGTCCAGACCACGTAGCAGTGACCCACGATCAGCTCCGCGCCCCCGGTGGGTGACCACCCCTGGTCCGGTGCGAAGTCCACGCCGTCCAGGCTGGCGCGCCAGCCGGCGTCCTGTATGTCCGTGTAGGTGTCCACCGCGAACATCATGGAGACCGAGCCGTTGTCGCCGAAGAAGACATCGGCGGCCGGGTCGTCCTCCCGGACCGGCTGCGCGGCCGAGAAGTCCCAGGCCGAGGGTCCGGCGGGCTGGGTGACGAAGTTCACCAGGCTCGCGCCGGAGCCGGCCGGCCGCGGGGTGTCGAAGACGTCCTCGGAGGAGAGCCGGCTCTCGTTCCCCGCGTAGTCGAACGCCGAGACGGCGAAATAGTAGGTCGCCCCGTTGCTCAGCCCGGCGGCGACGAAGTCCACGTCGCCGGTGGTGCCGATCCGCTCGTAGGGACAGCCGGGACCGCTCGAGCAGCTGGAAAGGTAGACATGGTAGCCGGCCACGTCCCGCTCGGTGTTCGCGAGCCAGTGGATCGCGGCCGAACGGTCCCCGGTGACGCTGAACACGCCGCGCGGGGCCGCGGGCGGCGTGACGTCTCGGTCGCGACGATCCTCGGAGCAACCGGCCGCGACCATTCCCAGGGCTGCCACCCCTACAGCCACCCAGCGCACCATGTGTCGTTCCCTCCGTTGGCTGGACGACCGGACGGAACGGCAACCGTCGTGCCACGTCGCGCGAACGCCGGGCAGAGGAGCCGGGCAGCTGCCAAGCGGAGCCCCGCGGCGGGGTTGGCGCCGCCGCAGGGGACGTGGCTCGCGGAAAGACCCCTCCCAGCGCAGGCCCGAAAAGGAGCGGGGGCGTGACAGGTGCGTATGCCCTGCCACACCCCCGCAAGAAGAAGGACACCGGAGCCTTCGCGGCAACAGCCTGGACATCCCCCAGTGTTGGCCTATGCCACGCCGAACCGGTGCCCTCTTACAACCTCATGCCGTGCGGGGCGATCCCGGCAGTGTCGGGTCGCAGCTGGACCGGGACTTTTCGCGCGACCCGCTCCGCCCTTCTCGACCCGCATCGGCCTGAGGCCTTGATCTCTCCGGGCTAGTCGGCTGTTGAGGTAGGTGCTGGTCTCGTCAGCGACGGGGCTCGTACCCTGGACCGGAACCACAACGATTCCCGGCTAGCCCAGATGCTTCTGGAGGTCCCCCCCTCCGCGCGTCCACGTCATGCACTCGTCATGCCATCCGGCTCGCGGCGCATGACCTTTCGCGTAATCCGTTGGCCGCGTGAGCATTGAGCGGCGAGTGCGCGGGCCGTCCGGTGGGGCTGCCGAGAGGGCCCGGGCGCGCTGGAGAGCAACAAGTCTGAGTGCTCCAGCCGCGATGCGCTAATCGCCTGAGCCGCAACGGGTTGATTATCAATCCCCTTTATAGTGAGGCGCGGCGGGGTGGATGGCTGCGGGCGGGCGGGCTTGCCGGGCTCGGGTCCGGGCGCCACCATGGCCACCCATCCCGCTGTGCGGGTTCGAGTTCGGGAGGTGGGCCTGCCCACCCCGCAGGTGCGGGCAAACGAAGAGCGCCGGAGTGTTGATCCCCTCCGGCGCTCCTCGGCGGTGCCGCCGCGGCCCTGCGGCCTTCAGACCGTGCGACGTCGCTCCAGCTTCAGCGTCCGAATCTTGCTGAGCAGCGTGGGGTAGGAGAGGCCCAGCTGTCGCGCTGCCCGGGCCTTGTTCCACCGGCAGCTGTCGAGCGCGTCCGCGATCATGCGCCGCTCCAGCTCCAGCACGTTGGAGCGCAGGGCCCGGCTCGGAGCGCCCTGCAGCCTGGGCTCGCGCAACTCGGCCGGAAGCAGCGCGGCCCCGAGGGCGTCGCCGTCCTCGGCCAGCACCACCATGCGCTTGACCGCCTTCTCCAGCTCGCGCACGTTCCCCCGCCATTCGTAGTTCAGGAACGCCCGCAGCACGTCGGGGGCGAAGCCCGACACCCGCTTCTCCATCTGCCGGGCGTAGACGGCGAGGAAGTGCCGCGCGAGCACCGGGATGTCCTCGCGCCGCTCCCGCAGCGGGGGCACGCGCACCGTGATGTCGTTGAGCCGGTAGTAGAGGTCCTCGAGGAACTTGCCGGCCCGGATGCGCTCGCGCAGGTCCACGTTGGTGGCGCAGATCACGCGGGCGTCCACCCTGCGGGCGCGCGTGGCGCCCACCGGACGGACCTCGCCGCGGTCGAGCACGTGGAGCAGCTTGGCCTGCACGGCCTCGGTGACCTTCTCCACCTCGTCCAGGAAGATGGTGCCCCCGTCCGCCTCCTCGAACAGGCCCGACTTGTCGCGGGTCGCGCCGGTGAACGCCCCGTGCACGTAGCCGAACAGCTCGCTCTCCAGCAGCTGCTCCGGGAGCGCCGCGCAATTCACCTGCACGAAGGCCCGCTCGCGGCGCGAGGACAGCTCGTGCACCACGTGCGCCAGCAGTCCTTTGCCGGTGCCGGTCTCGCCCATGAAGAGGATGGTGGCCGGCGAATCGCTGACCTTGGCCAGCAGCTCGAGGATCTCCCGCATCTCGCGCGAGTCACCCACCACCCGCTCGATGCCCGGCGTGGGCTTGAGCTGCTTGCGCAGCTCGACGTTCTCTTCGAGCAGCTGGCTGCGCTGCGTCTCGACGATGGCCACGGCCGCGCTGTTCGCCAACACCGCGAGCAGGTTCAGCTCACGCTGCTTGAAGGGACCGTGCAGGTTCTCGGTGAGGCGGTCCACGTAGACCAGCCCGACCGCCTGCGACGGGAAGTTGAGCGGCACGGCCACCAGCGAGGCCACGCCCTCCAGCGGGCCGGCAAGCCCCCGCGTGAAGCGCGGGTCGGCCACCACCCGGCTCGAGAACACCGGGCCGCTCTCCGCCAGGCGGGGACCCATCACCTCCTCGACCAGCGTGAGCACGCGCCGCGAGCGGTCCCGGCCCATGCCGTGCTGGGCCACGACGTCGAGCCGGCCCCCGTGGGGGCTGAAGGCCACGAAGCCGCGGTCCCCGCCCGCGTTCTCGACCGCCAGGCGCAGGGTGCTGGCCAGCAGCCCGGGCATGTCGGCCGCCTCCCGGAAGAGCTGGTTCGCGTCCTGCAGTGCGCGAAACTCGTTGCAGGTCGAGAGCGAGACCGCCACGTAGAGCTGTTCGAGCTGGCGGCGCAGCGCGGCCACGCGATCTTCTCCGCCGCCCTGGGCGGCGCCGCCCTCGCCCAGCCAGCCTTCGGCCTGCTCCAGCAGGCCCAGCGCCTGGTCGTAACGCTCGCGCTCCGCCTCCCACTGGGCGAGCACCAGCGTGGACTCCGCGGCCAGCGCCGGCACGCCGAGCTGGCGGAACAAGGCGGTGGCCCGCCTCAGCCCGTCGGCGACCGACTCCGACATCGCCCGCCGGCGCGCGGCCGGCGGCAGCTCCAGCACGCACTCGCTCCAGGCCAGCAGGCTCAAGGCGAGCTC
>JBBIHL010000249.1:0-5138 GCA_037447075.1 Candidatus Eiseniibacteriota bacterium
GATGCGGTTGGGACCGCCCCCCAGGATCATCACCTTGCGGACGTCCTGGGTGTCGCTCTCGTCCTCCTCCTCGTAGGTGCTGTAGAGGTAGGGGGTGAACGACTCGAACTCGGCGGCGCAGGTGTCTACCCGCTTGAACACCGGGCGGATCCCGGCACGCCGGCGCCGTTCGCGCACCGCGTCCTCCTTCGCCCCCAGCAGGTAGGCGAGCCGCCGGTCGGAGAAGCCGTACTCCTTGGTGCGGCGCAGCGTCTCGTCGTCCAGCGACTCCAGCCGATGCCCGCGGATGCGGCGCTGCAGCTCGGCGAACTGCTGCGCCTGGTCCAGGAACCAGGGGTCCACCTTGGTGAGCCGGTAGAGCTCGTCCACCTCCCAGCCCTGCTCCAGCGCGTGGACGATGAGGTGCAGGCGGTTCTCGTTGGGGGTGCCCAGCAGCCGGGAGAGATCGTCGTGGCTCAAGCCCTCGGGGCGGAAGGGGCGCACCGCCTCGAGCGAGCGCAGCGCCTTGAACAGCGACTCCTTGAAGGTGCGCCCGATCGCCATCACCTCGCCCACCGACTTCATCTGGGTGCCCAGCGTGGCGTCGGCGCCCGGGAACTTGTCGAAGGCGAACTTGGGGATCTTGGTGACGACGTAGTCCAGTGTGGGCTCGAAGGCGGCCGGCGTCTTCCGGGTGATGTCGTTGGGGATCTCGTCCAGGGTGTAGCCCACCGCCAGCTTGGCCGCGATCTTGGCGATGGGGAAGCCGGTGGCCTTGGAGGCCAGCGCGGAGGAGCGCGAGACGCGCGGGTTCATCTCGATCACCACCAGGCGCCCGTTCTCCGGGTTCACCGCGAACTGCACGTTGCTGCCGCCGGTGTCCACGCTCACGCGGCGCATGATGGCAGCGGCCGCGTCGCGCATGCGCTGGTATTCCTTGTCGGTGAGGGTCTGGGCCGGGGCCACGGTGAGCGAGTCGCCGGTGTGGACGCCCATGGGGTCGAAGTTCTCGATCGAGCAGATCACGACCACGTTGTCCTTGAGGTCGCGCATCACCTCGAGCTCGTACTCCTTCCACCCCAGCAGGGACTCCTCGACGAGCACCTCGTGCACCGGGGAGAGATCGAGCCCGCGTCGCACCACGGTCTCGCACTCCTCGGCGTTGAAGGCGATGCCGCCGCCGCTGCCGCCCAGGGTGAACGAAGGCCGCAGCACCACCGGGTAGCCGTTGCGCTCGGCGAAGGCGAGCGCAGCCTCCACGCTGGAGACCAGCTCGCTGCGTGGCACCTCCAGACCCACCTCCTGCATGGCGGACTTGAAGAGCTGGCGGTCCTCGGCGATGCGGATCGCCTCCACGCTGGCGCCGATCACCTCCACCCCGTGGCGCTTGAGCACGCCGGCCTGGGCCAGCGCCGTGGTCAGGTTGAGCGCGGTCTGGCCGCCCACCGTGGGGAGCACCGCGTCCGGCCTCTCGCGCGCGATGATGGCCTCCAGGTACTCGGGCACGAGCGGCTCCACGTAGGTGCGGTCGGCCAGCTCGGGGTCGGTCATGATGGTGGCCGGGTTGGAGTTCACCAGCACCACCTCGAACCCTTCCGCCTTGAGCGCCTTGATCGCCTGGGTGCCCGAGTAGTCGAACTCGCAGGCCTGGCCGATCACGATGGGGCCGGAGCCCACCACCAGGATGCGGTGCAGGTCGGTGCGGCGCGGCATCAGCGCCTCCCCCGCCAGTCGCGCATCATCTGCGCGAAGCGCTCGAACAGGTAGTCGGCGTCGTGCGGGCCGGGGGAGGCCTCGGGGTGGTACTGGACGCTGAAGGCCGGCGCGTTCTTGAGGCGCAGGCCCTCCAGCGTCTGGTCGTTCAGGTTGACGTGGGTCAGCTCCACGTCGCGCTCCGGGAGCGAGTCTGGGTCCACCGCGAAGCCGTGGTTGTGGGAGGTGATCTCCACCCGTCGTGTGGTGAGGTCCATCACCGGGTGGTTCCCACCGCGGTGCCCGAACTTGAGCTTGTAGGTGCGCCCGCCGGCCGCCAGCCCGAGCAGCTGGTGGCCCAGGCAGATGCCGAAGATGGGCAGGCGGCCGATGAGGCCGCGGATGGTGCGCACGGCGTATCCCACCGGCTCGGGGTCGCCCGGGCCGTTGGAGAGCACGATGCCGTCGGGGTGGAGGCGCAGGATCTCGTCGGCCCCGGTCTGCGCCGGCACCACGCTCACCTTGCAGCCCACGTCCACCAGGCGGCGCAGGATGTTCCACTTGATCCCGTAGTCGAAGGCGATGACGTTGAAGGTCTCGGGGCCCGCCGCCGGAGCCCGCCGCGCCGCGGCCGCCTGCCGCAGCGCGGCGGCATCACCCCGCGCGCTGGAGGGCGGAGGTCCGACGCCGTCGTGGGGCAGCGCGTAGGTGGAGCGGGTCCACGGGTAGGACTGGGTCTCGGTGACGGCGGTGGCCAGGTCGCAGCCCGCCATGGAGGGCACGGCGTTGGCGCGCGCCGCCAACGCCTCCACGCCGGGCGAGGCGTCGGCGATCACTCCCCGCTTGGAGCCGTGGGTGCGCAGGTGGCGCACCAGGGCGCGGGTGTCGAAGTCGCAGAAGCCGGCCACGCCGTGCGCCTTCATGTAGTCGTCCAGGGTGCGCTCGTGCCGCCAGTTGCTGGCGATGCGGCTGGGCTCCCTCACCACCAGGCCCGCCAGGAAGGGCTTGCGCGACTCGAAGTCCTCGGGGGCGATGCCGTAGTTCCCGATCATGGGGTAGGTCATCACCACGATCTGGCCGGCGTAGGAGGGGTCGCCCAGGATCTCCTGGTAGCCGGTCATGGAGGTGTTGAAGACCACCTCGCCGGCGGTGTCCAGCGGGGCGCCAAAGCGGCGGCCGCGGAACGCGCGGCCATCTTCCAGCACGAGGAGGGCGGTCGCCATGGGGGGATTCGGCCGCACAGTCTATGGGTTGCGTGCGGCGAGTTCAACCGAAGGGGCGTGTTTCACAACCCTGGAGCGCGGCGCCGGGGTGGGCGAGCTGCGCTGAAGGCGTGACGCGCCTACGGTCCGGGAATGCCGAGGTCTCGGCAGATCTTCCGAGCCAGGAACTCGTTGATTTCCCGATGCCGGGGCACGGTCGAGCTCTTCCGCTCCCGTCGGTTCACAAACACCGAATGACGGGCTCCCTCCCGCAGCAGCTCGCAGCCGTGCCGCTCGAGAGGTCGGACGAGCGCCACGCGCTTCAGGCCGCAGTCAGGCGCAGCGGCTCGCGAATGACCGACTCACCCCGCAGCGCCTCCTCGGCGAGGGCGCGGTTGGACTCCAGGGTGAGGGCGATGGCTTCTTGGAGATTCTCCCGGGCTTCTTCGAGACTCCGGCCCTGGGCGTTGGCCCCGGGCAGCTCCTCGACGAAGCCCACGTAGCCCTGCGGCACCTTCTTGTACACGGCAGTGAGCTGCACCTGCATCACCGATCTCCCTGGACGCGGGGACACCCAAGCGGCGGCGCGTGGGGGCCAACCCATACTAACCCAGCGGCGTGGACCTCGCGACGGCGGCGTCGGCCGGGTCGGCCGGGTGGGCCGGCAACGCCCCCGGGACCCTTCGCGGGGGAAAGCCCTCGATCCCGCAGGCCCCGGCCGCCGGGCGGCGTCAGCGCTTCCGGGCGCCTTCCTCGCCGGGCTCGTGCATGTAGGCGAGGTGCCCCTCGAGCATGTGGACGCCGATGATGCGGGCGAGGGTCGCCTCGGGGATGGCCTCGTAGCGAAGCTGAAGGACCTTCTCCCGTTGCCCGCGCTGCACGACGATCGGGCCGCGCTCCCCGGCCCTCCACCCCGACTTGCCGGCGAACCACTGGCGGGGAGGCATGCCCTCGATGCTCTTGAGGACGTCGCCGGCTCGAAGCCCGGCGCGTTGCGCCGGCGACCCGGGCTCGACGCCCCGTACCAGACGCCGGCCGGTGCTGTCGATCTCGACGACGATGCCCAGCCAGGGCCGCTCCCGCATCCGCTGGTACTGGGAAAGGCAGGTGGCGACGTCGAGCGGACAGCGAGGCTCCTCCGCCGCGGCGGAAATGGCGATCAGGAGTGCAAGCAGCGGCAGCCAGCGCTTGGGACCCATCGTGGTTCCTCCCCTCGCGTGCGGAACTCCCGCAGGAATGTCGGCCGGGGCGCCAAGGACTTGACGGTGCGGCGGACCGCGGGGGGCGCGGGCGGGCGGCAGGGCCCGGCCGGGGCGTTGCCGGGATGGTCCCTCGCCGCGCGCATCCAAAGCCCAGGACGCCCGCTCGCCTACCTCGCGTCGAGGCGAGGTGCTAGTCTCGCGGACCGGCCGGTCCGCACACGGCCCGCCACCCCCTGGACGCAGGCTCATGATCGGCACCAAGCTCTCCCACTACCGGCTGCTCGAGCTGCTGGGCGAAGGCGGCATGGGCGTGGTCTACCACGCGCGCGACGAGCGCCTGGACCGCGACGTGGCGCTCAAGGTGCTGCCCGGCGGCGCGCTGGCCGACGAGGCGGCGCGGCGGCGCTTCCGCACCGAGGCCCGGGCCGTGGCCCGCCTCAACCACCCCCACATCGGCACGCTCTACGCCTTCGACAGCGCCGACGGCACGGACTTCCTGGTCATGGAATACGTGGCGGGCGAGAACCTGGAGAAACGCCTCGCCCGCGGCCCCCTCCCCCACGACGAGGTGGTGGCGCTCGGCCGGCAGATCGCCGAGGCGCTCGAGGCGTCGCACGAGCTGGGCGTGGTTCATTGCGACCTCAAGCCGGGAAACATCCAGATCACCCCCAAGCAGCAGGTGAAGGTGCTCGATTTCGGCCTGGCCCGTCTGCTCCGGCACGACAGCGGCGCGGTCACGGCGACCCGCACCGCAGAGGCGCGCCCCCTGGCGGGCACGCTCCCCTACATGGCGCCCGAGCAGGTCCTGGGGCAGCGCGTGGACGCGCGCACGGACCTCTACGCCCTCGGCGTCGTGCTCTACGAGATGGCCACGGGCCAGCGGCCCTTCGCGGCGGCCGAGGCCACGGCCCTCCTCTACGCCATCGTCAATACCGCGCCGCCGCCCCCACGCCGGCTGACGCCGCACATTCCGCGGGCGCTGGAGGACCTCATCGTCCAGCTGCTCGACAAGGAGCCGGCGCGGCGCCTGGCCTCGGCCCGGGAGGTGGCGGAGACGCTGGAG
>JBBIHL010000250.1:0-2381 GCA_037447075.1 Candidatus Eiseniibacteriota bacterium
GCTGCTCCACCCGCTGGCGCTGCTCGGCCAGCGCGTCGGCCAGCCGGCCTGCCAGGCGGGCGCGCATCGCCTGCGTGTTCCAGGCGAGGCGCGGCGCTTTCACCGTGCCGCCCACGTGCAGGTCGAGTAGCAGCCGCCCCTGCGCGTCGCCCAGCGCGCCGGCGGCGAGCGCGGCCTCCTTCGGCAGCCGCGCCGTGACCTCGGGCGGCAGCGTGGCCGACAGCGCGTAGTCCAGCGAGCCGTCGAAGCCGATGGTGCCCGCCATGCGCCAGTCGCCCTGGGCGCCGCGCAGCACCACGTCGTCGGTGAAGACGCGCCCGTTCTCCACGCGGAAGGGCGCCTTGAGGTCGCGGAAGGCGAGGGTCTTGAGCTGGGGCATTCCGGTGAAGCTCGCCAGCTCCTCCAGCGGCTTGGCGGACTGGAGCCGGCCCGAGAGCACGCCCACCAGGCCGACCGCCGTCAGCGAACGGCGGATGTCGCCGGGCGAGGTGCCCTGGCCGCCCAGCTCGATCTTGCCGTCGAGCACGCCCTCCAGCAGCCCGCGCGCGGGGGTCCAGGCGGAGAGCACCTGGTCGGCTTGCAGCGAGTCCACCGCGGCCGTCACCTGGTAGGAGGGCCGGCGCGGGTCGCGACCGTCGAAGCGGGCCTCGCCGCGCACGCGCCCGCCGTAGGCGCCGAGCGCGTAGCGGGTGACGCGCACCACCCCGGGCTCCAGCGCCAGCTCGGCGCTCACGTCCCGGGCCTCGAGCTTCTCGTTCTTGAATCGCGCCACGTAGACCTTGCCCTGGCCCGAGCAGGGGAAGACCGGCATGGGGCCGCCCCCGGGCCTCACCAGGTCGGCGACGTCCAGGAAGGGCGACTGCAGCGTGAAGTCGAGCCGGGCCGGTGCGGCGCCGGCGCTGCCCGCTGCCGGCCTCGCCACCAGCGCGAGCGGCCGCTCCACCTGGGCGTCGAGTTGGAGCGTGGAGGGCCCGGCCGAGAGCGTGAGCCCCTTCACTGTGGCGCGGGCCGCCGAGAACGAGAGGTCGGCGTTCACGTTCTCCACGCGCCGGGGCAACGCCGGGCTCTCCACGCTCGCGCGCCGCACCATCGCCGTGCCCGCCAGCGCCAGCTCGGCCGGCTTGCGCAGGGCGCCGCCGGCCCGCAGGTCCACGCGGGCCACTCCCCCGAGCTTGGCCCGCGAGCCGGCCAGCATGGGCCCCAGCGCCGCCAGGTCCACGTCGCCCTCGACGCGCGCCTCGAGCTGGGGGTCGGCGAGCCGCCACACGCGCGCCTCGCCGCGCAGGGACTGGCCGCCCACGCTCGCGCGCAGGTCGGTGATGCGGACCTCGTCGGGGGTGAAGCTCGCGGTGGCCGAGAGACCGCTCACCTCGGCGGGGGCCCCGGGATAGCGCAACCGGCCGTGCTGCAGGCGCGCGCTGCCCAGAAGGGCCGGGGGGTGCGCGGCGGAAACGGAGCCCTCCACCCGCAGGTCCAGGGCCAGCTCGCCGCCGCCGTTCACGCCCTTGAGACCGGCGGCATCGGCGCGCGCCAGCGCGTCGAGCAGCTCGCCCAGGTCCAGGCGCGGGCTGGTGACGCGCAGGGCCAAGCGCGGCGCGCTCGCCAGCGAGTCCACCGTGCCCGTAAGCGCGAGCGCGGCCCTTCCCATGCCCAGGTCGAGCTTCTCCAGCGACAGGCGCTGCGCGGCGGCATCGTATTGGCCGCGGTGGGCGACGCGCAGCGCGAGCGCCGAGAGCGCGTCATCGAGCTGGCTCACGTGCGTGGTCGCGGTGGAGCCGAACGCATACCCGGAGAGCGTGGCCTCGCCCTCGGTCGCCACCCGCGCGCCGCCCCCCGCCACGCGCAGCGCGAGGCGCTGGTCCCACGTGAAGGTGCTGCGGCGGCCGCGCGCCACGTCGTCGTGCACCAGCCGCCCGCGCTCCACCCGCAGCTCTCGGATCACCAGGTCGAGGGCCGGCCCGCGCGCCGCGCCACCCGACCCGGGGCGCAACAGCCCCTCCAGGTTGGTGCGGCCGTCGGGCTGGACCACGAGCTGCAGCCGGGGCTCGCGCAGGATGAGCCGGCGCACCACGACGCGGCCGAACAGGACGGCGAAGGGGTCCAGGTCCAGGTCGAAGGCGGCGACCTGGAGCATGGCGCCGCGCGAAAAGCCGCCGGGCTGCGCCACCGCCAGGTCCTCGAGGCGGGCGCGCACCGGCGGCCACACGTGGACCGAGACGCCGCCCAGCCGGACCTCGCGCTGGAGGCTCTGGGCGAGCTGCGCGCGGGCCAGCGCGCGCACGCGCTCGGGCGGCAGGCCGAAGTAGACCGCGGCCCACGCCGCGCCGGCGAGCACCAGCACGGCGAGGGCCACCCAGTAGGGCCAGCGGCGGGGCTTGGCG
>JBBIHL010000250.1:2464-5129 GCA_037447075.1 Candidatus Eiseniibacteriota bacterium
CCCCGTCCCTTCCCGCTTGCCTGGGCGCGCCGCCCTCCCTAGATTGCAGCCCGTGAGGACCGGCCCCCTCCTGGCTGCCCTGCTCGCCGCCGCAGCGAGCATGAGCCTGCCGCGGTGCGCGCCCGCGAGCACCGAGGAGTTCTCGTCGTTCACCTGCGAGGGCCAGGACGAGGACGACGAGAGCCTGCTCGACCACTTCCAGACGCGCTACCCACCCGGCTGGGAGCGCGAATGGAGCCGCGGCGGCCAGCAGTTCCGCACCTCCCAGGGGTGCCTCACCTCCGGGCAGTGGCTGGTGGAGACCCAGCTCCAGCTCACGGCCCCGGTGGGGCGCACCATGCGCTTCGGCTTCGACCTGCGCCAGCGCCTCTCCGACGACTGGACCGTGGAGTACTACGACCTCACCTGGCGGCGCCTGGTGGGCCAGAGCGGCTACGTGGGCTGGCTGCTGCGCCCCTTCCACGACAAGTCCCTGCAGGACATGGGCCCCTTCTGGTCGTTCGGGCCGGACAGCGGCGGCCTGCGGGTGCAGGGCACGTTCATCCTGGAGGACACCTTCAACAACCTGTGGGCCTTCCGCCAGCGCCGCGTGGGGGACCGCAGCGAGCCCTACCTCAAGCGCCCCTACGAGCCCACGCTGCGCCTGCAGTGGTCCCGCGCCCCGGCCCGGATCGCCGCGCGCGGCACCTGGCTCACTCCCGCCACCAAGCGCATCGAGTCGGGTGTCTCCGGCGCGCCGGCCGTCTCGTCCTTATGGGGCGCCGACGCCGGGCTGAACCTGGAGGTCGCCACCCCGGCACAGCGCTGGACCCTGGACTGCTGGAACAAGCAGGTCCGCTCTTCCCTGGGCCCGGACGGCGCGCCTGCCGCGAACGCGGACTATCGCCGCCAGTGGCGGCTCGAGACCTCGCTCGCCCGCCGGCTGGGTCGCCGCGTCGAGCTGACCGGTACCTTCCTCTACGGCGAGCGATTCCAGCACTACACGCCTTCCCCCGAGCCGCGCCTGTTCGCGGCGGTGGACCGCATGGCGGACCTCAAGGCGGATGTGGTATTAGGTCCGCGCCTCACGGCCACCACGGGACTCACGCGTGCCCGCATCCAGGTGGACCAGGAGGGCTCGCTGGCGGGCCGCGTGGTCTCGCCCGGCACCCGGCACGAGACCCGCGCCCACGTGGGACTGCAGGCGCGCTTCGGAAACCTGCTGGTCGCCGCGACGGAGGGCCTGGAGCTGGACCACGAGCCCTACGAGGTGTGGCTCATCCATGACAAGGCCTTCTTCCAGCTCATGGCCCGCTTCTAGCGCGGGGGCCCGCCGCTTCGCGGCACCGCGCGGCGCGCGCGATACGCACCCCCACCCGGGAGGCAGATCATGCTGAAGGAGTTCAAGGAGTTCGCCATGAGGGGCAGCGTGCTCGACATGGCCATCGGGGTGATCCTGGGCGGCGCCTTCGGCGAGATCGTGAGCTCGCTGGTCGGCGACGTGCTCATGCCTCCGATCGGGCTGCTGCTGGGCCGGCTCGACTTCTCGAACCTCTACCTCAACCTCTCCGGCCAGTCGTATCCTTCGCTCGCCGCCGCCAAGGCGGCGGGAGCCGCCACGTTGAACTACGGCGTGTTCGTGAACACCCTGATCGACTTCCTCATCGTGGCGTTCGTCATCTTCCTGCTCGTTCGCCAGGTCAACCGGCTCAAGCGGGCCGAGGTCCCGGTGGCGCCGACCACGCGGGACTGCCCGTACTGCCTCTCCACCGTGCCGCTCAAGGCGACGCGCTGCGCGCACTGCACCTCCGAGCTCAAGGCCGCCTAGGCGGACAACCCTCAAGGAGATCCCCCATGTTTGCGACGCGCGAGCGGTACCGCTCACTGCTGGCCGCGGCCTTCGCGGCGGCCCTCGCCTTGCCGGCGGCCCGGCCGGCGCAGGCCCAGCCCGCCGGCCCCCACTGGGAGCTTGCGCCCGTGGCCGGCTGGACGATCCTCGACAAGGACATGCGGCCCGACAACATCGAGCAGCTCAAGGACAACCTCTACCTGGGTGCCCGCATCGGCTACTTCGCGAACGACTACTGGGGCGTGGAGGCCACCGGGGGCTACACGCCCACCGAGGAGGACGTCTCGGGCGGCCAGAGCGCCACCATGATCCACTACGGCGGCGACCTGCTGGTCTTCCCCTTCGGCCGGCGCCAGCCGGGCTTCTTCCTGCTGGCGGGCGGCGGCGGCGCGCACCTGGAGGTGGACACCTATCCCAAGCACGAGACCGGACAGGTGAACTTCGGAGCCGGCTTCCGCAGCTGGCTCACCGACGTGGTGGCCGTGCGGATCGAGGGGCGCGACGTGGTGGCGGGCAACGCCGGCACCGGCCCGGACTTCTTCCACAACGTCGCCGTGGCGGGCGGCTTGAGCTTCGCGCTGGGCGGCACGCCCAAGGACACGGACGGCGACGGGGTGCCGGACCGCAAGGACCAGTGTCCCGACACCCCGCAGGGAGCGGCGGTGGACGCGACCGGCTGCCCCACCGACGCGGACGGCGACGGCGTGTTCGACGGCCTGGACCAGTGCCCCAACACCCCGCGCGGCGCCAAGGTGGACGCCAAGGGCTGCCCGCTCGACGCCGACGGCGACGGCGTGTTCGACGGCCTGGACCAGTGCCCCAACACCCCGCGCGGCG
>JBBIHL010000251.1:0-3826 GCA_037447075.1 Candidatus Eiseniibacteriota bacterium
TATGGCGTCCCGCAACCGCGGGGTCGCGCCTCCCGTGGACCGTGGTCCTGCTCGGCGGCCTGCACACCGGGGACCGGGCGGCGCTCATCGTCCCACCCCGGATCGCCGCCAACGTCCTGGCGGTGGACTGGCCGTGGCGGGAGAGCCGCTCCCTCTCGTTGCGCGAGATCGTCGCGCGGCTGCCGCGCGTGCAGGAGGCCGTGCTGCGCTCCCCCGCCGTGCTGGCCTCGGGCGTGGCGGCCGCCGCCGCCCAGCCGGAGGTGGACTCCACGCGGATCGCGCTGCTGGGCGCCAGCCTGGGCGCACCGCCCGCCCTCGCCGCCCTGCGCCTGACCCGCACGCCCCGGGCGCTCGTGCTGATTGACGGCAGCGCGGGGCTCGAAGCCATGCTCCGGTCGGACCTCAAGACCCTGCTGCGGCCGGCCTGGCTCGCCACGCCGCTGGCGGCGCTCGCCTTCCGGCTGGGACGGCCGCTCGAGCCCGCGCTCCACACCCGGGCCGCAGCGGGGGTCCCGACCCTGCTCATCAACGCAATGGAGGACGAGCGCATGCCGCGGCCGGGCGTGCTCCGCCTGCGCGCCGGCCTGCCGCATGCCGTGGTCGTGGATCGCCCGGGGCGGCACCTGCATCCCGACGACCTCGCGGGGATCGCCGTGCTCAGCGCGGAGGTGTCGGCCTGGCTCGACCGCCTTCCGGCCCGCGCGGATGGCCGGCCTCAAGCCTCGAACCGCTCCGGCTCCCAGGCGATGCCCAGCTCGCTGGGCGGCGCCATGTAGCCGGCGAGCGCGGAGGCCGCCACCACCGCCGGGCTCGCCAGGTAGCCCTCGCCCCCCACCCCCATGCGGTTGGTCCAGTTCCGGTTGAACGAGGTGATCGCCCGCTCGCCCTTGCGCAGCGCGTCGGGTCCCTGGCCGAAGCACGGCCCGCACCACGACTCCCGTATGGTCCCGCCCACGGCGCGGAACACCTGCGCGATGGACTCGCCGTCCAGCCGGGGATCGGGGGCCTCGATCTGCCGCTTGACGCCGCCCGAGCCGGGGAAGATTACGAACTCCCGGGCGGCCCGCGTGAGGCCGTGGGCGCGGGCGGCCTTGATGACCAGCGCGGCCGACAGCAGGTCCTCGTAGCCGCCGTTGGTGCACGAGCCGATCAGCGCCTTGTCGAAGGCGAGGCGCTCCCGGGCCACCTCCTCCGCGGGGAACGCGTTGCCGGGGCTGAAGGGCTTGGCGATCATCGGCACGATGTCGGGAAGGGCCAGCGTCTCCTCGATCTCGTAGACCGCGTCGGCGCCCGCCCGGAGGGGGGGGTAGGGCAGCGCGTCCATTCCCTTGGCGCGATACCAGGCCGCGGTGATCTCGTCGGCGGCGAAGATGCCGTTCATGGCCTCGCCCTCGGCCATCATGTTGGCGATGGTGTTCCGGTAGGACACCGGCAGCTGGCGGTCGCGGTCCACGAACTCCACCGACATGCCCTGCGACTGGCGGGCGCCCCAGCGCTTGAGCAGCGCCAGCACGATGTCCTTGCCGCTCACCCAGGGCTGCAGCTCGCCCGTGAACACCACGCGGCGCTGCTTGGGCACCGTGAAGTAGATGTAGCCGGTCGCCCAGCCGAAGCCCAGCGTGGTCGAGCCCACCCCGATCCCCACCGCGCCATAGGCGCCGTAGGCCCGGCTGTGCGAGTCGGCGCCGGCGATGAACTGGCCCGGATAGACCAGCCCCTGCTCGGGGAAGTAGAAGTGGAAGATGCCGTCTCCCGGCGTGGCGTAGTAGGGGCGCTCGATGCCGTGCACCCGGGCGAACTCGCGCCCGATCGAGGTCTGCTTCCGGTCGGCCTCCTTGCCGGTGAAGACGAAGTGGTCGTTCGCGATCGCGATCTGGCGGGGGAAGATGGTGTTCCCGCCGGTGATCTGGTTGAAGGTGTGGATCGCGAAGGGCGCGGTGCCGTCGGAGGCCGGCAGCAGGTCGGCGTAGACCCGCAGCGTGGCCCCCGGCCGGACCTCGGCGTCCTTGTCCACCCGATGCGCCCACACGATCTGCTCGGTGGCGGTCATGCGCCGCGCGGCGGCGGGCTCGGGCCATGCGATGTCGGGCCGGCGCTCCACCGAGGCGCGGAACTCGCGGCGGCCGGCGGCGAAGATGCCGCCCGAGCGCCGGATCTCCTCTTCCTTGGGCGCGAGCGGGACCGGGTCGTAGACCCGATTGCGCGTGAGGTTCGTGAGCCGCCGCGTGGCCGGGTCGAACGCGAACTCGTCGCCTTCCTGGGCGTCGGCCACGGCCTCGGGGCTCTGCACCACGTGCAGCCCCAGGTTGAAGGCGTTGCGCCGGAAGATGTCGCCCATGTGGTCGCCGCACACCACGACCAGCTCCCGCCCCGCTTCCTCGGCCACCCCCTTGAGGCCCGCGGGCGACATCTCCCGCGAGCTGCCGATGGCGAAGCGGTCGCCCGCGACCAGGAAGGTCTCTCCCCGGTGCACGCGCTCGCGGAAGTCGGGCATCAGGTAGCGGAAGGCGCCCGCCTTCCAGCGCTCGTCCAGCGTGTCGAGGCTCTCCGAGACGCAGTCGGCGGCGGGGGTGATCTGGTCGGTGTCAATGGCGTCGAGCTTGCGGCCGGGTGCCTTGGGATCCCAGAAGATGAGCGCCTTGCCGCGGACGACCCTGGCATGGCCGGCGGCGGGGCCGCCAGGCGCGGCGGCTCCCAGGCGGTCCAGGGGCACGCCGGGTTTCAGGCGGGCGGGTTGGATGGTGTGCATGGGGAGGCTCGCGTCACTCACGGCTGCCGGATGTGGCTGAGGTCACCGTCCATCATGCTAGCGGCCAGAAGGAACGCGGACAACCGGCCCGATGCGCCTGCGGTTCCGTGGCCCCTGGACTCCCTTCGAGCCGCACCGTATCCTGGCGCGGAGCAGCCGGACGGTTCGCAATCCGTTGCGCTTCGCCGGCCGGCTACGTCCCCGCGGAACTCGCCCCCGGCACGGAGCATCCGTGCCCGAGGTCAGCCGGTTCTTCGGGATCGTGATCGCCATGTACTACCGCGAACATGAGCCGCCGCACTTTCACGCGCGCTACGGTGAACACCGGGCCATCTTGAGGTGACTCCCTGGGGCTGCTGGCGGGACGCCTGCCCGGCCGCGCCCACGGCATGGTCATCGAGTGGGCCGACTTGCACCGGGGCGAACTGCTCGAAAACTGGGAGCGGGCACGCCGGAAGCAGCCGCTGCGGGCCATCCCCCCGCTGGTTTGAACCATGTCGCCTGACGTCGTCGCGGTGAAGCCTGCCGGAGGATACCGATTGTGGCTTCGGTTCGAGGATGGGATCGAGGGCACGCTCGACCTCTCGGATCAGGTCGCCTTCACCGGGGTCTTCGAGGCGCTCAAGGATCCCGCCTACTTCGGGCAAGTCCGGGTGAATCCGGAGATCGGGACCATCTGTTGGCCCAACGGGGCGGACCTGGATCCGGTCGTGCTCTATGCCGCCGTGACGGGAGCGCCCCTGCCCAACTGGGCGCGGGAAGGCGGGACGGCGAACGAGGGCTAGGCTTCCGGAGCGACGCAGGTTTCCGCCTTCGATCTCACTCGCTGGCGGCGCGTCACCCCATCACCGGCACCCGCTTGTGCCACGGGGTCTCGGCCTGGTAGGCGCTCGCCATCTCCACCAGCGCGCCTTCGGAGAACGCCGGCCCCAGGAACGAGATCGAGGTCGGCAGCCGGTGCTCGCCGAAGCCGTCGGGCACGCACACCGCCGGCAGCCCGCAGAGGTTCCCGGCCGGGATGAGCGGCGGTCCTCCGCTGACGCCCGGGTAGACCTTCTCGAACTCCTGGTCGGCCGG
>JBBIHL010000251.1:3838-5127 GCA_037447075.1 Candidatus Eiseniibacteriota bacterium
CGAGGCGCGGGTGGGCGCCACGAACGCGTCGAAGCGCTCGAAGAGCGCGGCGACCGCGCGCTTCATCGGCGCCCGCAGGCGCATGGCCTGGATGTAGTCCACCGCCGCGAACTGGGCGTTGCTGTAGGGGGCGAACCGGTCGCGGGGGCAGCGCAGCTCGGCCACCTTCCCGCTCTCGATCAGGTCCATGAAGGCGGCGGCGCCTTCCGCCCCCACGATGGTCCCCACCGCGGGGCCCCAGGGGAAATCGGGCCAGTCCACGTCGCGCGTGACCTCGGCGTGCCGGGCCAGCACCTTGAGCGCCGCCTCGAAGTTGGCGCGCACCGCCGGCTGGACCTTCTCGGTGCAGCCCTTGGGCACGGCCAGCCGCCAGCGCCGTGCGGCCGCGGGACGGTAGCTGAAGCCGCGATCCACGGTGGTCGGGTCCCTGGGGTCGCGCCCGGCGATGGCTTCCAGCACCAGGGCGCAGTCCTCCGCGCTGCGCGCCATGGGGCCCAGCTTGTCGAGCGACCAGCACAGGGCCATGGCCCCGTGTCGGCTCACCAGGCCGTAGGTGGGGCGCAGCCCGCTCACCCCGCAGAACGCGCTGGGGGTGAGGATGGACCCCGAGGTCTCCGAGCCGATGGCGAAGGGAACGAGCCCGGCGGCCACCGCCGAGCCGGGCCCGCTCGAGGAGCCGCCGCTCCAGAACCTCGTGTTCCACGGGCACAGACCCGGCCCGGTGAACGACGCGTCGGCGTGGTTGTAGCCCATGCCCCCCGCCAGCTCGACCATGGCGAGCTTGGCCACCAGGACGGCGCCCGCCTCGCGCAGGCGCTCGACCACCGTGGCGTCGTGGTCGAACACCTGGTCCCGATAGGGCTGCGCGCCCCAGGTGGTGGGGATGCCGCGGGTGGCCAGCAGGTCCTTCGCCCCGTAGGGGATGCCGTGGAGCGGGCCGCGGACCTGTCCGGCCCGCAGCTCGCGCTCGGCCTGCGCCGCCTGCTCCAGCGCGAGGTCCTCGGTGAGGGTCGCCACCGCGTTGAGCCGCGCGCCCTGCCGGCGCAGGCGAGCCAGGCAGTCGCGCGCCAGCTGCACGGGCGAGAGCCTTCCCGCGCGCAGCCACTCGTGGAGGGCGCGGATTCCCAGCGTCATCAGGTTCTCGGCCATGGCCGGTCTCCTAGCGCTCCAGAGCGGCGCGGAAGGTGAAGTCCGGCTCGTCGCCGTTCTTGAGCGCCGCCTTGCGTAGCCGCTCGCCGTTCTGGACCACCCGCTCCAGGTCCTTGGCGACCTCCTCCTGCTGCGCGTGC
>JBBIHL010000252.1:0-5121 GCA_037447075.1 Candidatus Eiseniibacteriota bacterium
GGCGGCGCGCGCGGGTCGCGCCCGGCGGGCGCGCCGCCGGCGCTCCAGCGCGTGCTCGACCAGGCCCGGGATCTCCGAGGGGATGCGGGCCACCGGCACGCCCGCCGCCTCGAACGCGGCGATCTTGCCGGTGGCGGTGCCGCTGCCGCCCGAGATGATGGCGCCGGCGTGCCCCATGCGCTTCCCCTCGGGGGCGCTCTGGCCCGCCACGAACGCCACCACCGGCTTGCTCATGTGGCGCTTGATGAACAGCGCCGCCTCCTCCTCGTCGTTGCCGCCAATCTCGCCGATCAGCACCACGGCCTCGGTCTGCCGGTCGGCCTCGAACAGCTCCAGGCAGTCCACGAAGCTGGTGCCGACCACCGGGTCGCCGCCGATCCCCACGCAGGTGGTCTGCCCGAGCCCCGCCTGCGAGAGCTGCTGCACCACCTCGTAGGTGAGCGTGCCGCTGCGCGACACCAGCCCCACCGGCCCGGGGCGGCAGATCTGCCCCGGGAGGATCCCCACCTTGCTCTGGCCGGGGGTGATGAGCCCCGGGCAGTTGGGGCCCACCAGCCGGGGCCGCCCGGTGCGGGCGCGCCGCTCCGCCACGGCGTGCCAGACCCGCAGCGTCTCGCGCACCGGGATGCCCTCGGTGATGCAGACGACGAGCTGCAGCCCGGCGTCGGCCGCCTCGAACACGGCGTCGGCCGCGAACGGGGCGGGGACGTAGATGGCGCTGGTGTTGGCCCGCGTGGCGGCCACCGCCTCGGCCACGCCGTCGAACACCGGCACGTCGTGCACCCGGTCGCCGCCGCGGCCCGGCGTCACTCCCGCCACCACCTTGGTGCCGTAGGCCAGCATCTGCTGGGTGTGGAAGGCCCCGTCGCGTCCGGTGATCCCCTGCACCACCACCCGCGTGTTCCGCCCGATCAGGATGCTCACGCCGCCACCTCCTGCGCCCGCGCGATCACGGTGCGCACCCCCTCGTCCATCGAGGTGGTGGCGGCCAGCCCGCGGGCCGCCAGGATCTCGCGCGCCTGCTCCTCGTTGGTCCCCGTGAGCCGGATGACGAGCGGCACGGCGAGCGGCGACTCCTCCAGCGACTGGACGATGCCGCGCGCCACGTCGTCGCAGCGGGTGATCCCGCCGAAGATGTTGAAGAGGATGGCCCGCACGCGGGATTCGCTCGTGATGATCTTGAGCGCGGCGGTGACCTTCTCCGGGCTGGAGGATCCGCCGATGTCCAGGAAGTTGGCGGGCTCGCCGCCGTAGTGCTTGATGAGGTCCATGGTCGCCATGGCCAGGCCGGCACCGTTCACCACGCAGCCGATGTCGCCGTCGAGCTTGACGTAGGAGAGCCCCTTGAGCCGCGCCAGGCGGGCGCCGGCCGTCTCGTCCTCCGGGATGCGCCAGTCGGCCCATTCGCGATGGCGGTACTCGGCGTTGTCGTCGAGGATCACCTTGGCGTCGAGGGCCTTGACCTCGCCCTGCGGCGTGACCACCAGCGGGTTGATCTCGGCCAGCGAGCAGTCGGCGTCCTCGTAGAGCCGCCAGAGCTTGAGCAGCACGTCCGCCGCCTGGGCCACCAGCCGGCCGTCCTGGAGGGCGGGGCGGAACAGCCCTCTCGCCTGGAAGGGGAGCAGCCCGGTCCACTGCGGCACGTGGAAGCGGTGGATCTTCTCGGGCGCCGTCCGCGCCACTTCCTCGATCTCCACGCCGCCCTCCGCCGACACCATCACCAGCGGGAGCTTGCGGGAGCGGTCGAGGGTGATCGAGCAGTAGAGCTCGCGGGCGATGTCGGCGGCCTGCGCCACCAGCACGCGGCGCACCGGCAGCCCCTTGATGTGGAGGGCCAGGATGGCCCGGGCGTTCCGGAAGGCGTCCTCCGGGCTCTGGGCCAGCTTCACCCCGCCCGCCTTGCCGCGCCCGCCCACCAGCACCTGGGCCTTGATGACCACGGTGCCGCCCAGGCGCGCGGCGATCTCGCGCGCCTCCTCGGCGCTGGCGGCGACCTGGCCGGGCAGCACCGGCAGTCCGTAGCGGGCGAACAGCTCGCGCCCCTGGTATTCGTGAAGGTTCATGGCGCCTCCTCGCGGCTCACGACACCCGGACCGGGCGCCGCACGAACTCTCCCAGGATTTCGCCCAGGTTGGGCGAGCCGATCTCCTCCAGCTCGTAGCGCGCCCGCTGGGCGGGCTGCGCGATCGTGATCAGTTGGCGCAGGTCTATGGGGGTGGCCACCAGCACCAGGTCGCAGGGCGTGGCCCGGATGGTGGCCTCCAGGTCCCGCAGCTGGCGCCCGCCGTAGCCCATGGCGGGTAGCAGCGGGCCGGTGCGGGGGTAGCGGGTGAAGGTCTCGGCGATCTCCCCCACCGCGTAGGGGCGGGGGTCCACCAGCGTGGCCGCGCCGTGGCGGCGCGCCGCCACCACCCCGGCGCCGAAGCCCATGTCCCCGTGGGTGGTGGTCGGGCCGTCCTCGACGGCGAGCACGCGCTTGCCGGCGATCGCCTGCGGATCCTCCACCGTGATGGGCGAGCGCGCCGCCACCACCGCCGCGCGCGGGTTCATGACGGCGGCGGCCCGCATCACCGCCTCGACCTGCGCGGGCTCGGCGCTGTCCACCTTGTTGATGACGATGACGTCGGCCGCGCGGAAGTTGGTCTCGCCCGGATGGTAGGCGGACTCGTGGCCCGCGCGCAGCGGGTCGGCCACGGTGATCCACAGGTCGGGCTGGTAGAAGGGGAAGTCGTTGTTGCCGCCGTCCCACAGCACCACGTCGGCCTCCCGCTCGGCCGCCCTCAAGATCTCCTCGTAGTCTATCCCCGCCATCACCACGTTGCCGGCGTCCAGGTGCGGTTCGTATTCCTCGCGCTCCTCGATGGTGCAGTCGGCCGCCGCCAGGTCCTCGTAGCGGGCGAAACGCTGCATGCGCTGGCGCGAGAGCTCGCCGTAGGGCATGGGGTGCCGCACCACCACCACCCGTCTCCCCAGACCGCGCAGCAGCCGCGAGACCTTGCGCGAGGTCTGGCTCTTGCCGCTCCCGGTGCGCACGGCCGTCACCGCCACCACCGGCACGCGGGAGCGCAGCCAGGTTTGCTCGGGTCCCAGCAGCACGAAGCTGGCCCCGGCGGCCAGGACCCGCGAGGCCAGGTGCATGACGTGCTCGTGGGAGACGTCGGAGTAGGCGAAGACCGCCTGGGTCACGCCCAGCGCGCGCACCAGGTGCTCGAGCTCCTCCTCGGGCCGGATGGGGATGCCCTGGGGGTAGCGCGGGCCGGCCAGGGCGCTGGGATAGACCCGGTTCTCGATGTGCGGGATCTGCGTGGCGGTGAAGGCCACCACCCGGGTGTCGTCGCGGTTCCGGAAGCAGGTGTTGAAGTTGTGGAAATCCCGGCCGCCGGCGCCGAGGATGAGGACGCGGTTCGGTTCCATGGGCAATGAGGGTCGGTGCGCGCGCGACGCTCCCGCAGCGGCCAGCACGGGAACGCCCAGAGTCGAAGCAAGCTACGGGAAGCGACCGGTGGGGTCAAGCGCGACCCGGCAGGAAGCGCGCATCCGGCGCGGGCCGCCGCCGCGTGCCGCGGGCTAGGGATCGAGCGCCGACTTGCCCTGGACCACGCGGCGGATGATGGCGGTGGTCGAGACCCCTTCGCGCAGCGGGATGCGCTCCACCCGCCCGCCGCGCGCGCGCACCCATTCGGCGCCCACGATCTCGGCTTCCTCCCAGTCCGCCCCCTTCACCAGCACGTCGGGGCCCAGCGCCTCGATCAGGGTCTGCGGGGTGTCCTCGTCGAACAGCACCACCAGGTCCACGCACTCCAGCGCCGCCAGGAGCTCGGCGCGCTCCTCCTGGGGGACGAGCGGGCGCTTCGCGCCCTTGATGCGCCGCACCGACGCGTCCGAGTTCACGCCCACCACCAGGGCGCCGCCCAGCGCGCGGGCCGCCTCCAGGTACTCGACGTGCCCGGCGTGGAGCAGGTCGAAGACCCCGTTGGTGAAGACCACCGGCCTTCCCGCCGCGCGCCAGGCGGCGACCCGGGCCGCCGCCTCGGCGCGGTCGAGGGCCACGCTCACGCGTGGTTCTCCTGCAAGGAGGCGCGCAGCGCGTCGGGCGCGCAGGCGGCGGTGCCCACCTCGCGGATGACGAGCCCGGCCGCGTGATTGGCCAGGTGCGCGGCCATGGGGTAGTCGGCCCCGGCCGCCAGGGCCAGGGCGAAGACCGCGACCACGGTGTCGCCCGCCCCCGTGACGTCGAACACCTCGCGGGCCACGGTGGGCAGGTAGGTGTAGCGCCCGCCCTGCTCGAACAGGCTCATGCCCTGGGCCCCGCGGGTGATGAGCACGGCGCTCGAATCCAGGCGGTCGCGCAGCCCCCAGCCCGCGGCGAGCAGCGACTCCTCGTCCGTGATGCGACGCCCCACCGCCCGGCCGGCCTCGTGCACGTTGGGGGTGATGACGCTCACGCCCCGGTAGGCGTCGAAGTGGCTCTCCTTGGGGTCCACGCAGACGTGCACCCCGGCCGGCCGGGCGCGCTCCATGGCCTGCTGGAGCATGCCGCGGGTGACGGCGCCCTTGCCGTAGTCGCTCACCACCAGCGCCTCGGCGCCCCGCAGCGCCGCATCGAGCGCCCCGCGCAGCTGGGCCTCGGCCGGGCCGTTCACGTCGTCGCGGCACTCCAGGTCGGCGCGCACCACCTGCTGCTGGTGGGCGATGATGCGGGTCTTCACCGTGGTGCGGCGCGAGAGGTCGGTCACCACCCCGCGCGTCTCGATGCCGCGCGCGGCGAACTCGGCCTGCAGCCGGCGGGCCTCGTCGTCCTCGCCCACCAGGCCTACCAGCAGGGGCACGGCCCCGAGCGCCGCCAGGTTGGCGGCCACGTTGCCCGCGCCGCCCAGCGACACGGTCTCGCGCTCGACCTCGACCACCGGCACCGGCGCCTCGGGCGAGATGCGCTCCACCTGGCCCCACAGGTAGCGGTCGAGCATGATGTCGCCCAGCACCGCCACGCGCCGGGCGGGGAAACGGGCGATCACCTCGAGGGCGTCGCGGCTGGAGAGGGCGGAGGTGGGCATGGGAGGTGGCGCCGGCCGGAGGCGCACGCGCGGCCCCGAGGCCGCCGCACGCTAGCACCGCGCCGCG
>JBBIHL010000253.1:0-5089 GCA_037447075.1 Candidatus Eiseniibacteriota bacterium
CGCGCCTGCTGCCCGGGCCGGCGCGGGAGCTGGACGCGCGCCCGCTGCTCGGGCTCACGCTGGCGTCGCTGCCGGTGCTGGCCCTGGGCGCGTGGGACGACGTGCGCGGCCTGGGCGCGTGGCCCAAGCTGGCGGTGCAGGCCGTCTCGGGCCTCATCCTCTTCGCCTTCGGCTACGGCGTGCCGCTGCTCACCAACCCCTTGGGCGGCGGCTCGTTCGAGTCCGGCTGGCTCAACCTGCCGCTCACGCTCCTGTGGGTGCTGGTCGTGGTCAACGCCATCAACCTGATCGACGGGCTCGACGGCCTGGCTTCGGGGGTGGTGCTGATCGCGTGCCTGACGCTGTGGGTGGTGGCGCGCACCCACGCCGACTTCTACGTGATGTTCCTCTCCGCCCTCACCGCCGGGGCGTGCTTCGGCTTCCTGCGCACCAACTTCCCGCCCGCCCGGCTCTTCCTGGGCGACACCGGCAGCCTCTTCCTGGGGCTGGTGATGGCCGCGGTCTCGCTGCTGGAGAACCGCAAGGGGACGGCCACGGTCACGCTGCTCCTGCCCCTGGTCGCCATGGGCCTGCCGGTGGCCGACGGCGCGCTCGCCTTCCTGCGGCGGCTGTTCCGCAGCAGGCCGGTGTTCACCGGCGACACCGACCACATCCACCATCGCCTGCTCCGGCTGGGGCTCTCCCCGCGCAGCGCCCTGGTGCTGCTCTACTACGTGTGCGCCTACCTGGGGGTGCTGGCGGTGGTGCTCTCGGTGCTGCCGCGCGGCTACTCGCTGCTCCTGCTCCTGCTCATCGCGGTGGGGATGTTCTTCGGCCTGGAGGCGCTGGAGTGGGTGGACCGGCGCGTGGGAGGGAAGGCCGGGAGGGAAAGCAAGCCCGGCGCGCCGCGCTGACCTCGCGATCCAGCACGGCCGCTCGGGGCCAGGCGCGGAACCGCGAGCGCCTCAACGCGCTCCGTCGCTTCCCCCCCCGGCCTGTGACGGCCGCCCGCCCGGTGACTCCATCCCGGTAGCAAGCCCCGCCGGCCCCTGCGGCGGACCCCCCCTGCCAGTGGCGGCGGGCTGGTAGCACGGAGGTTCGCCATGTCACCCATTCCCCGCAGCTGCGTTCCCCGCACCCGCTTCACCCCCCCGCTCGCGCTCGCAGGTCCCACGGCCCGCCGCGGCATCGGCGCGGTTCCCGGCCTGGGCCTGCTGATCGCCCTGCTCACCCTGACCGCCCTGCCCTCGCGCCCGGCGCGCGCCGCCTGGCCGGTCAACGGCCGGGCCCTGTGCACGGCCGGGAACGACCAGACCGACCCCAGGGCCTGCGGCGACGGCGCGGGCGGGGCGTTCGTCACCTGGAATGACTACCGCCTGGATCCCGCCGTGCCCGAGGTCTTCGTCCAGCACGTCAACGCCTCCGGCAACATCGTCACGGGCTGGCCGGCGAGCGGCCTGAGCGTCGCCACCCAGTTCGACGCGCAGACCCAGCCGGTCCTTGTGCGTGACAATGCCGGCGGCTGCATCGTGGCGTGGGCCGACCTGCGCAACGGGGACCTGGACATCTTCGTCCAGCGCATCAACGCCGCCGGCACCCGGCTATGGGGCGCCGACGGCGTCGCGCTCTGCGTCGCCCCCGGCGATCAGAGCCGGCCGGTGATCACGCCGCAGGCGGGCGACGGCGCGGTCGTCGCCTGGGAAGACGCGCGCAGCGGCCCGCTGGACGTCTACCTTGGCGTGGTGGACGGCACCGGGCACGTCGTCTCGCCGGCCGCCGGCACCCCGGTCTGCACCGCGTCGGGCGACCAGTTCAACCTGGCGATCGCGCCCGGAACCGGGACCTGCGGCGTGGCCTACATCGCCTGGCAGGACCAGCGCGCGGGAGCCGGGAATGACGACATCTACGTCGCCTACCCCGGGGCCGGCTGGGGTGTTGCCGACGGGGTCGCGGTGTGCACGGCCGCGGGAGTCCAGGCGCATCCGGCGATCTCGTCGGGGCCGCCCTCCCTCTTCTGCGCGGGCGGGTTCGCCATCGTCTCCTGGGATGACGCGCGCAACCCGCCGACGGGAACCGACATCTACGCCCAGCGGATCAACGGCAACGGCACCTTCGAGCCCGTCTGGCTGTGGCCCGCGGGAGGTCGGGTGCTGGGGGGCGCCAACGGGCCGCAGGTTCGCCCGGTGATGCCCGACCGGTTCATCTCGGGAACCTACGTCGCGTGGGAGGACTACCGGAGCGGGGAAGGGGACATCTACCTGCAGCGCCTCTACGACGACGGCGCGCTGGGCGCCGGCTGGCCCACCGGCGGGCTCGGCGTCTGCACGGCGGCCGGCGACCAGAGCGGCCCCGCGCTCGTCCTGGAAGGCAGCGGCGGGGGCATCGGACCCACGTCCGGGGTCGTGGTCGCCTGGCACGATGCGCGCCCGTCCGCGACCGGCACCTACGACATCTACGCCCAGCGCGTCACCAGTGCGGGCTTCACCGCCTACCGGTCCAACGGCACGTCGGTCTGCACGGCGGCGGGCGACCAGCTCATGCCCGCCCTGGCCACCGACTGGAACGGCACCGCGGTGGTGGCGTGGCAGGATCTGCGCAACGGCCTCGACTACGACATCTATGCTCTGCTGGCTCCCGGCTTCAGCAACCTCAACGCCCAGGTGACCCCGGTGGACTGGTCCTCCCCGGTGGTGCCGCGCAACCAGGCCTATTTCGGCGGGTTCCTGGAAGTCACGCCGGTGCTCGACGGCAACGCCAACACCACGTGGCTGGCCTGGGCGACGGATCACGAGGGTCCCTACAGCCTGCCGACCTGGGTCTCGGACGTGGTGCTGGACGAGACCTATCCCCTCACCTCCTACACCTTCCCGGACCCGAGCCCGCCGGGCCTGCGCACCTTGAGCAACTACGGGCCCTACACGGTGCGGGGCGGGCGCCACAGCCTCATGGGTCGGGCGGACCCCGGCGGCTTCGTCCCCGAGAGCAACGAGGGCGACAACACCTGGATCGGGCAATGGGTGTGGAGCCCGCTCGCGCTCAACTTGAGCACCCCGGTGCTGCGCGCGGGGCCGCCGCCGCGCGGCACGCTGCCGCTGCCCAACTCCGACGGCTTCCAGTACACGAAGACCCCGTTCGCCTGGGTCGCCAGCCTGGACCCGATCAGCCCGTCCGACGACTACGACCTGGAGGTCTACGACGATTACACGGGCAGCACCTCCGGCTTCAGCAACCGCATCGCGGGCTCCGCCTACCCGGCCGGCCACACCGACTTCGTGGTGGGCAGCTTCACGGCCCCGCAGCCGGTCGTCTACCCCGCTGCCGTGAGCCTCTACCCCTACGGCGGGAACTATCTGATGGACGTCACCGATTCGCAGGGCCGGGTGGGTCCCGGCAGCGCGGCCTACCGGAACCAGGTGCTGCCCACCAACCGGCTGGCCGACGTCTACGAGCCTTACCTGACCGCGGGCCTCACCTACTATTTCACCCTGGTGCGGGACTCGGGCTCGGATGACATGGCCATGGAGGTGTTCAAGTCCGACGTGGGCGCCGTATTCGGCCGCGGGCGGGGCAACCCCTCGCAAGCGCTGACGGCCGCCGTGGACACGATCGTCCTCGGGCCGCAGGCGACGGGCTGGTATCCGCTGGTGGTGTTCCGTGAAGGCGGCTCGCCGGCGGGCGGCCAGCTGGTCTACAGCCTCTACTGGGACACCAGCACGCCGGTGGACGTCTCCGGCGATCGGGAGAGACCCGCGAGCCTCGAGCTCTCCGAGCCCCGGCCGAACCCCGCCCGCGAGGTCGCGCGGTTCGAGTTCGCCCTGCCCCAGGCCACGCACGTGCGGCTGGAGGTCTACGACGTGACCGGCCGGCGCATGAGGTCGCTGGTGGACGCCACCCTGGAGCCGGGCCGCCACTCCGCGGCATGGGACGGCCGCGGGGATGACGGCTCGCGCGCGGGCGCCGGCATCTACTGGGCGCGGCTCGATGCCGGAGGGCGTCAGCTCGGCCGCCGGCTGGTGATGCTGCGCTGACGAACGACTCGTTCGCTTTCGCGACCGTATGGAAAGGAGACGACCGTGAAGCTCACGACGTGGTGGTGCATGAGCCTGGCGGCGCTGGTCGCGCTGCCGGGGTCGGCGGAGGGATCGGGTGCGGGCACGCCCGGGCCGACCGCGCAGCGCTTGTCGGTCCCTGCGGCCCAGCCCGCGCTCCAGGCGATCCTGGAGGACGGCCGCGCGCGCGTCGCGGCGCCGGCGGCCCGCATCGGTGCGCTCCCCGACGGGGCGGAGCGCCAGGCGCTGCTCGGGAAGGCGGTGGAGATCAAGCGGCAGACCGAGATCGAGTTCCTGCGGGCCGCGGCGAGGATCGCCCGCGAGCGCGGGGACCTGGGCGCCGCGCAGCAGGCCGAGGCCAGGGTGGAGATCATCCTCCACCCGCCGCGGCCGGCGCCGGCGGCGGTGGAGAGGCCCGTTCCCACGGAGTCGGCAAGGCGCTAACCCGGTCGGCGCCTGCCCACAGCGACGGCCTGGCGGCCTAGCCGCCGGGCCGTTGCGCATTGGGGCCGTGAAGGTTGCGGGGAGCGAGTCGCCCGTCGCCCGTCGCGGCCACCTCATTCGCCCGCGCCGGCGGCCGTGGTACAATGGTGGAGTGGCAACTCGGGGCGGCCGCCCCGCGTATCCGGCCTCGGAAAGTCGTTCCACGTCCAGGGAGGGGCTGAACCGAAAGGTGCAGCCGTGGAGATGTTCTTTCTCCTCTTCATCCTGCCGGGTCTGGCGCTGGTCGCGCTCGCGATGTTCCTCGTCATCAAGCTGGTCGCCTGGCTGTTCTGGCTGCCGTTCCGCATCGTGGGCCTGGTCCTGGGCGGGGTCGCGCTGGTGCTCGTGCTGCCCCTGCTGCTGCTGGTCGGGCTCGCCGTCATGGGGACCTTCGCGCTGGTGACGCTGGGCGTGGTCGCGGTACCGCTGGTAGGCGCCGCGCTGCTGGTGGGCGGCATCTGGATGCTGGTGCGCTTCCTCGCTCGCCCGCACCCGAGCGCGTGACCGCGCGGCGCAGCGCCGCCTAAATAGGTTCGCCTGAATCGGCCAACCGGGGGTCAAGCTGCACGGACGACCTC
>JBBIHL010000254.1:0-5081 GCA_037447075.1 Candidatus Eiseniibacteriota bacterium
GCAGCCCGTCCCTGGTCGTCGGCGCCGTCCCAGGCGGCCAGATGCCGCCCCGCACCGAGCTCCGCGCCCGCCAGCACGCGCCGCACGCGCCGCCCGGACAGGTCGAGGATCTCCAGGTCCACCCGGGCCGGCGCGCCCAGCAGGAACGGCACCGCCACGCTCCCTCGCGCAGGGTTGGGCCGCGGCGGCTCGAGCACGACCCCCCGCGCCGCTCCCTGCGCCGGCACGGCCACCGGGGCGAGCGTGTCCCGGGCGATGCGCCCCAGCATGCCCGATGCCGGGTCGAAGCTCGCATTGAACTGACGCGCGTACCAGAGCGCCCCGTCGGGGGCCTCCAGGATGTCCGCCACGTAGAGGAGGTCGGTGGCCCAATCGGCGCTCGTCGGCTGGCCGGGGGCTGCCGGCGGCACCACCCACGAGGAGCCGTCGAACCGCAGCCGGCGCAGGAACCCGTGGTAGTAGTCGGAATAGAAGAGATCTCCGTCGTAGCCGGCCGGGAACGCCGCGGGGCCGGGGCCGGCGGGCACGCGGTAGCGGCCGGCGGTGAGGATGGCCGCCACCGGCAGCATGCGCCGGTCGAAGGCGAGGATGGGATCGGTGTAGCTGGGTATGTTCGGCGGGTTCGCGCAGACGAGCCAGTCGGGCCCGGGAGCCGATCCCTCGCGGAAGGGCCAGCCGTAGTTCAGCCCACCCTGCGGGGCCCAGTCGATCTCTTCGTACGTCAACTCTCCGACGTCCCCGATGAAGAGGTCGCCCGTCGCCGGGTCCACGTGGAACCGGAACGGGTTGCGCAGCCCCAGGGCCCAGGTGAGACGCGCGTTGTCGTTCGGCCCGGGGAAAGGGTTGCCGGTGGGCACCAGCTCGCCCGGAGCCGGGGGCCCACCCGGGCCCGCGGGCAGGCCCGACACGTCGAGCCGCAGGATGCGGCCGCGCAGGGCCGAGGTGTCCTGGGCGGCGCAGTAGCCGACCAGGTCGTCGCCGATGCTGGCGTAGAGCATGCCGTCGGGCCCGAAGCGCAGCGTGCCGCCGTTGTGGTCCACGGTGGAATCGGGGATGTCCACCAGGATCTCGTGCTTGCTCGCCGGATCGGCCACCAGGGAATCGCCTGTCGGTCCGGTCAGGTCTCCCGACAGGGTGAAGCGGGAGATGTGGATATTCCTGGGCGTGGACGCGTAGTTGTAGTGCACGTAGAGGTAGGGCCGCGCGGGCCAGCCCGGGTCCACCGCGATCCCCAGCAGTCCTTCTTCCTGCGCGGCAGCGCTCACGTTGGGCACGGTGAGCACCGGATCCACCCGGCCGAGCCGGGCCCCGACCACCAGACGCACCCTCCCGGTGCGCTGCTCGACGAAGAGGAGCCGTCCATCGGGGAGGAAGGCGAGGCCGGTCGGCTGGTCGAGACCCGCCAGGACCGTCTGGTCGAAGAAACCGTCGGGTACGGCGGCGCCCGCGGCGCGGGAGCCCGCGGCCAGGCCCGGCAGGAGGAACGCGAGGACGGCGGCGATCCTCCCCGGGGCGGCGGCGTGGCGCCGAGCCGGCGCGCGCTTGCAGGCAGGGGATGTGGCTAAGGGACTCCTTCGCACCGCACGATTGTACCGGAGCGCGGAACTCCGGTCCAAGTCAGCGGGCAAGCACGACCCTCCGCGAATCGCTCGCCCCGGCCGCCTTCACTTCCATGAAGTAGAGACCGGCCGGCGCCCTGCGCCCGCGGTGGTCCCGCCCGTCCCAGACCGCGACCTGGCGGCCGGAGGCGAGCGGCGCGCCCGAGAGCAGCTGGCGGATGCTGCGGCCCGAGAGGTCGCGCACGGTGACGTCCACCCGCGAGTCGCTCCCCAGGTAGAAGACCAGCGTGGTGGAGCCTTCGCTGGGGTTGGGGTGCGGCGCTCCCAGCTCCAGCGCTCCGGCCGGGGGAAGCGTGAGGCTCAAGGGGACCGATGGGTATTCCGCTCCGCCGATCAGGGCCGAGACCTGGTAGGCGTAGAACCGGCCCGGCTCCACGGTGTCGTCCAGGTAGCGGTAGGAGGACGCGCCGGTGAATGGAAGCGGAGCATGGTTGAGGCGCTCGAACACCCATTCCGGCCCGCCGGGACCGCTGCGGTAGACGTTGAACCCCGTAATGCCGGGGTCGCGCGCCGTCCACTCGAGCCGCACGGCGAGACCCTGGGGCTCCAGCGTGAACGAGGTCACGCCCAGGGTCGGCGTGGGATTGCAGCGAACCCGCGTGGTGTCGGCCGCCAGCGAGTCCGGGAAATCCAGCGGGTGGGAGGAGAAGAACAGCGAGTCGGGCAGCAGCGAGTCGCACACGAGCGGGGTCGTGACCCGCACGCTCAGCTCGAAGCTGTCCCCGGGGGCGAGCGCCGGGGTGACCCCGTCGAGCGGCGTCCCCCCCGCTACCACCAGCCCCTGGGGATCGCGCAGGCGGTAGACGTGCGCGCGCGGGCAGCTCGCCCGGTTCCTCACGGTGAAGCGCAGGGGCACCGTGTCCCGGAGCCCGATCACTACCCACCCGCCGCCAGCCACGGCCGGGCGGCGCGGCCGGATGTCGGGGCCCAGGAGGCGGTGGATGGAGCCGGTGTTGGGCTGAAAGCTCGAGTTGAACTGGCGCAGGTACCACAGGCCGCCTTCGGGCCCCAGCGCGAAGTCGGCCACCGAGACCAGGCCGTTCGCCCAGTCGTTCGCGTTGGGCTGCCCCGGCACGGGGGCCGCGGGGACCCAGGTGCTCCCCGAGCGCTCGATGCGCCGCACGAACCCCTGGTAGTACTCGGCGTAGAAGTAGTCGCCCTCGTATTCCGCCGGGAAGGGCGCGCCGCAGGTGTCGGCGGGCGCGCGGTAGATGCCGCCGCTGATCACCGAGGCCCCGAAGCCGCTGCGGTCGTACCACGCGATCGGCTCGGCCAGCACAGGGGGTCGCACGATGCCCGAGCAGAACGCCAGGAACGAGCCGGGGCCCTCGCGGTAGGGCCAGCCGAAGTTCATGCCGCCGGTGGTGTCCCAGTCCACCTCCTCGAAGGTGTTCTGGCCCACGTCCGCGATGAACAGGTGGCCGGTCAGCGGATCCACGTGGAAGCGGAAGGGATTGCGCAGGCCGAGCGCCCACACCAGGCGCGCGTTCTCGGAGCTGCCGGGCGGGGCCACACCGGTGAACGGGTTCCCGGCCGGGGTGATCAGGCTCTTGGAGGGCGGCCCGCCGGGCCCCGGCGGGAGGCCCGAGACGTCGAGCCGCAGGATGACGCCCCGCAGCGTCGAGGTGTCCTGGGCGGCGCAGCTCGTGGCGTCCTCCCCCAGGCTCACGTAGAGCATCCCGTCCTTGCCGAAGCGCACCGTGCCGCCGTTGTGGTTGAACGCCAGGTCGGGGATGTCGGTGAGGATGCGATACTCGCTGGCGGGGTCGCAGGCGAGCGAGTCGGCGAGCGGGTCGGCCACCTCGCCGCTCACCGTGAAGCGCGCGATGATGATGCGGCTGGTGGGCTGGTGGTCGTAGTGCACGTAGAGGTAGGGCCGCGCGGGCCAGCCGGGGTCCGCGGCGATGCCCAGCAGCCCCTGCTCGGAGCCGTTGTCGAGCTCCGAGACCGTGAGGATCGGGTCGGGCTGGCCGAGCTTCCCCTGAACCAGGAGCCGCACCCGGCCGGTGAACTGCTCGGTGAACAGCAGCCGGCCGTCGGGCAGGAACGCCATGGCCACCGGCTGGTTGATGCCCTGGAGGATGGTCTGGTCGGTGAAGCCGGTGGGGATGACCGCGCGCGCCGGGGCGGACGCCGCGAGCAGGAGAGCCGCCGCCAGGCCCGGCGCCGCGACTCGCGCCGGCCGCCTCAACGCACCAGCAAGGCCCTCCGCGCCCATCGTTCGCCCTCCACGACCACTTCCACGAGATAGAGGCCCGAACGCGCCGCGCGGCCCGCCTGGTCGGCGCCGTCCCAGAGCACCTGGTGGCGACCGGCCGGCAGCATAGCGGAATCCCACAGCAGGCGCACCCGCCGGCCCTGGAGGTCGAGCACGCGGGCCTCCACGCGGGCGGCCTGCTGCAGCCGCAGCTCCAGCGCCACGCCGCCCCGGCTCGGGCTGGGGCGCGCCGGACCCAGCTCCGCGCCCGGCCCCCGGACGCGGCCGGAGTCCACGCCCGCCGGCGAGGGAACGCGCACGATGCGGCGGATGGCGCCCGTCCAGGCCCAGAAGGTATCGTCGAACTGCTGCACGTAGTAGAGCGCGCCTTCCGGGCCTACCGCGAAGTCCGCCGCGGAGACCAGGCCGCCGGCCCAGTCCCTGACGTTGGGCTGGCCCGGCACGGGAGCCGCCGGCATCCATGCGCCACCCGAGAAGCTCAGGCGGCGCAGGAAGCCCTGGTAGTAGTCGGCGAAGAAGTAGTCGCCCTCGTAGTCGTCCGGGAAGGCCGCCGCGCAGGTGTCGCAGGGCGAGCGGTAGACGCCCGCGGAGATCACGGCGGCCGCGGACGCGAATGGGCGGCGGTCGTAGTAGGCGACGGGAGCCGCGAAGCCGGCGGCTCCGGACGCCGGGCAGCCGGCCCAGTTCGCCTCCGCGGGGCCTTCCCAGTAGGGCCACCCGAAGTTCATCCCGCCGGCCGTGTCCCAATCCACCTCCTCGTACCAGCCCTCCCCCACGTCGGCGATGAGGAGGCTGCCGCCGACAGGATGGATGTGGAAGCGGAACGGGTTGCGCAGGCCGATGGCCCAGGTGAGGCGCGCGTTGTCGCCCGGGCCGGCGAACGGATTCCCCGGTGGGACCAGCGCGCTCTTGGCCGGAGGGCCGCCCGGCCCCGCCGGCAGCCCCGAGACGTCGAGCCGGAGGATGACGCCGCGGAGCGTCGTCGTGTCCTGCGCCGCGCACGGGCTGGCGTCGTCGCCCAGGCTCACGTAGAGCATCCCGTCGGGCCCGAAGCGCAGCGTTCCCGCGTTGTGGTTGAAGGCGTCGTCCGGGGCGTCGGTGAGGATCTCGTGCAGGGTCGCCGGGTCGCCCACCAGCGAGTCGCCCGCCGGCGCGTCCAGGTCGCCCGCGAGGGTGAAGCGCGAGACGTGGATCGTTCCGGTGGACGCCGCCGTGTAGTGCAGGTAGACGAACGGTCGCTGGGG
>JBBIHL010000255.1:0-2793 GCA_037447075.1 Candidatus Eiseniibacteriota bacterium
GTGCCAGAAGGTGAACTTCGGCTGGCCCGCGCGCGGCGCGGAGACGTGCACGCCGTGCTCTCGACCTCGCCTCCCGACAGCGTCCACCTGGCCGGCCTCGCGGTGGCCAGCGAGACCGGGCTGCCGTGGGTGGCGGACTTCCGCGATCCCTGGGTGGGCCTCTCCTTCAAGCCTCCTCCCACAGCCTGGCATCGCGCGCGGCAGGCCGCCCTGGAGCGGCGCGTGCTGGAGTCGGCCAGCCTGGTGGCGGTGGCCTCGCGCACCCACGAGCGGGAGCTGGGCCGGGCGTCCGGAGCGCGGGCGCGCCGCGTGGTCTACTGGCCCAACGGCTTCGAGCCCGAGGAGGGTGGGCCGTCCGCGGGGGGGGCCGGGCCCGGGCCGCGCCTGCTGCTGGCCTTCACCGGCACCTTGAGCCTGATGCCGGACGCCGAGCGGTTCATGGAGGCGCTGGCCGGGCTACTCCAGCGCCACCCCGAGGCGCGCGGCCGCGTCCGGGCGGTGCTGGCGGGTCCCCATGAGAGCGGCTACCCGGACCGCGCCCGGGGGCTGGGGCTGGCGGGGGTGGTCGAGTTCCCCGGCGTGCTCGCGCACGCGCGCGCCCGCGCCCTGCAGCGCGAGGCCGACTGGCTCCTGCTGTGGAAGCCCCCGGGGGCGGCCTACCGCACCATGGTGCCCGGCAAGCTCTACGAGTATCTTTCCGCGCGCCGCCCGATCCTGGCGCTGCTACCCGGGGACGACGAGGCGGCGGCGCTGGTGCGCGCGGGCGGCGGGGTGGTGGCGGATCCCGCCCGGCGGGACGAGGTGAGGGACGCGCTCGAGGCGGCCTATCGGGACTTCGTGGCCGGGCGCCGCCCGACGCCTTCCCCGGCCCCGGGGCTCGAGGAGCTCGAGCGGCCGCGGCTGGTCGCGCGCATGGCGGAGTGGCTCGACGGTCTGGTGGCGGAGGGAGGCGCGAAGCCTTGAAGCCCTGGCGCACTCCGTTCTCGCTCACCGAGCGGCTCGCCCTGGTGGCGGCGCTGGTGGCGGTCACGGCGCTCTGCTGGCCGGTGCGCGGCTACCTCACCGACGACACCTTCATCCACCTGCAGTACGCGCGCCACCTGGCGCGCGGCCAGGGCCTGGTGTTCAACGTCGGCGAGCGCGTCTACGGCTGCACCAGCCCGCTGTGGGTCGTCCTGATCGCCGACCTCATGGCGCTGGGCATGGACGGCCTGGCGGCGGCGCGGCTGCTGGGCTGGCTCTCGACCCTGGCGGGCGTGGTGTTCTTCATGCAGCTGGCCCGGCGGGTGCTGCGCGAGCCCGCCACGCGCGCCTGCGCGGTGCTGGCCTGGTCCACGCACGCCTGGTTCGTGCGCTGGTCGCTTTCCGGGATGGAGACCTCGCTGGCCACCGCCCTGGTCCTGGCGGGTTTCGTGGCCTTCACCGAGGGCGACCGCTGGGGAGCGCGGCCGGTCCGCACCGGGGCGCTGTGGTCCCTGGCGGCGCTGGCGCGACCGGAGGCGGCGTTCCTGCTGTTCCTCTGGGGCCTGTTCCTGATCCTGGACGCGCAGGAGCGCGAGAGCGTGGCGCGCCTGTTCTGGGGCATGCTGCCGCCGCTGTTCGTGTTCGGCACCTGGATGGTCTTCGCCCGCTACTACTTCGGGGCCTTCTGGCCGGAGACGCTGGCCGCCAAGAGCGCGGGGGCCGAGGGTCTCGAGTTCCTCGAGGACAACGTCCGACGGCAGCTGCTCATCGTGGGGGCGACGGACGGCGTGCTGGCGGTGGCGCTGCTGCTGGCCGGCCTGCTGGGCTGGCGGCGCCTCCTGGCGGCGCGGCGCAGCTGGACCGAGGAGTTCCTGCCCCTGGCCTGGATGTGCTGCCTGCCGCCGCTCTACGCCGCGCGCGGCGTCCAGGTGATCTCACGCTACCTGGTGCCCGTCCTCCCCCTGCTGGCGCTCACCGCCTGGCGGGCGCTCGAGGCGTGGTGGTGGCCGTTGCGTTCCGAGCGGGAGGATGCCCTCCGGGCTCCGCGCGCGCGGGTGGCGCTGGGGGCGGTGGCGCTGCTCGCGGCCGCGCAGAACCTGGGCGTCTACCGCGGCGCGGTGCTGCCCCAGGTGCGCACGTTCACCGCGGCCATCCGCTCGAGCCTGGAGCCGTGGGGGCGCTGGTTCAATCGCCACACCGAGCCCGGCACCCTGATCGCCGCGCCGGACATCGGCGCCCTTGGCTACTACAGCGACCGTCCCATCCTCGATCTGGCGGGGCTGGTCACTCCGGCCATGGTGCCGGTGCTCGAGCAGACCACGCTGGAGGAGGCGGTGAGCCAGTTCCGCTTCGCCGAGTTCGCGCGGCCCGCCTTCCTGGTGGACCGCGCGAGCCGGCCCTACCTGCTGCAGGCCCGCAGCCCCTTCGGCGAGGCGCTGGTGCCGCTCGGCGTCGCGCGCGTGCCCAACCTGGGGCTGGCGCGCCCCGAGCCCGCCTACTACTCCATCTACCGCGTCGACTGGAGCGCCTACGAGCGGCGGGCCTCGCGGTCCAACGCCGGCCCCGGCACGGGCCCCGCCCCGCCCTGACCCCTTACTGCACGCTCGTGCAGCTCTCCGGCCGCCCCCGCGAAGAAAGTCGGACCCGCACCCCACTTTTGCTTTGACACGGGCTTCACGACTTCCTAGGATGCGCCCCGGTGGTGGGAAGTGGGGAGCGGTGGGGAAATGTGGTCGGTGCGTTGCGGCCGGGGGCGCCAGCGCATGTCGTCCATCTACGGAAGAGAGATCCACGCCATCGACCACAAGGGCCGCGTGAGCATTCCTGCCT
>JBBIHL010000255.1:2803-5052 GCA_037447075.1 Candidatus Eiseniibacteriota bacterium
CCGGCGATTGCTTCGAGCCGGTGCGCGCGCGCCTGCGCAAGGCCGGGGGCCGCAGGCCCCTCGACGGGTTTCAGGTGCTGAAGGGGCTCGACGGCTGCGTGGCGCTCTATCCAGCGGACGAGTTCGCGCGAGTGGAGGAGCGCCTGCGCCGCCTGCCGATGTGGGACCGGCGGAGCCGGCTGTTCACCCGGATGTTCCTGCTCGACGCGCAGAAGGTGAGCGTGGACGCGCAGGGTCGCATCATGCTCTCGCCCGCGCTGATCGAGTGGGCGGGACTCAAGAAAGAGGCGATGGTGCTGGGCCAGGGCAACCGCATCGAGATCTGGAATCCCGAGCGTTTCAGGAGCCACCTGGCCTCCTCGCCCGACTCCCTCGAGCAGCTGATGGCGGAAGTGTTCAGGGACGAACGCTCGTGAGCGCTTTAGCGGACAGGGAAGGTCCGGCAGCGCTCGCTCCCACGCTCGCGCTCAACGTGACGCTGAGCGGCGGGCACCGCCGCGCGTCGGCTCGGGTGGAGGTGCACCACCGGGGCGGCTGGCGCGTGGGCTGGGTGCGGCTGCGCGGCTGGCTGGGGGAGCAGGCGGTGGCGCGCGTCCACGGCGTGCTCGAGAGCCTCGAGGACTTGGGCTGCCGGCACGCCCTGCTCGACTGCTCGGACGTCCAGCACCTCGACTATCGCGCCGTGCCCGCCCTGCTCGAGGGCCTGCGTCGCTTCGAGGCCCACGCGGGCAGCTACGTGCTGTGCGGGCTGTCGCGCTACCTGCGGGATCTGATCCGGGTGGCGGGTTGCGAACCTTGCTCGTGGCCGTCCGCGGCCGAGCTGCTGGCCGGCGGCGGTCCCTGGGAGCCGCGTGCCGGCGTCTCCACTCCATGAGCCCGTCCTGCTGGCCGAGGTGCTCCGCCTCCTGTGCAACGGGCCCGGCCTCTATCTGGACGCCACGCTGGGCGACGGCGGCCACGCCGAGGCGCTGCTGGGCGCCGAGCCGGCCGCGCGCCTGCTGGGCACCGACCGGGACCCCGCGGCGCTGGAGCGCGCGCGCGCGCGCCTGGCGCGCTTCGGAGATCGGGTGGTGCTGAGGCAGGGGAGTTTTCGCTCGATCGGCACCATCGCCCGGGAGGCCAAGGTCGGGCAGGCCGAGGCCGTGCTCCTCGACCTTGGGGTCTCCTCGTCTCAGCTCGAGACCTCGGGGCGCGGCTTTTCGTTCGCGACCGACGCGCCGCTGGACATGCGTTTCGACCCCTCCCAGGGTCCCACCGCCGCCGAGTTGCTGGAGCGCCTGTCCGAAGCCGACCTGGCGCGGATCATCTGGGAGCTCGGCGGGGAGCCCCACGCGCGTCGGATCGCCCGGGAGATCGTGACGCGTCGGCGGAAGCGCCCGCTCAGGACGACGGGGGACTTGGTCTCGGCGGTGAAGGCGGCGGTGCCCCGTCGCCGCTGGTCGAAGAACCGCCACGTGGCGACCCGGACCTTTCAGGCTGTGCGGATGGCGGTGAACGAGGAGATCGAGGCGCTCCGCGAGGCCGTGCCCGTCGCCGCCGGGCTCCTCGCCCCGGGCGGTCGGCTGGGAGTCATCAGCTTTCACTCGGGGGAGGATCGGATCGTGAAACGGGCGTTTCGCCTGCTGGCGGCGGGATCGTACGCGGAGCTCGAGCCCGCGCCCCTCACGCCGAGCCCCGAGGAGCGGCGGGCGAATCCGCGCTGCCGGAGCGCCAAACTCCGCGTGCTCCAGCGTCTGGAGGAGTCCCATGACTCCAGGTGATCAGTCCCTCCGCCTGGTCCGCGAGCGCGACGGGCGACGCCTGCGCCTGATGGGCGCCTCGCTCCTCGTCTCCGCCTGTCTCGTGGGCTTGGTGCTCGTCATCGTCGGGATCAAGGTGAACCAGGTCCGGCTCTCGTACCGGCTGGACCAGCTCCGCCTCGTGCGGAGCGAGCTCCACGAGGTGAACCGGCAGCTGCGGGTGGAGCTCGCCACGCTCCGAACGCCGGCTCGGATCGAGTCCAAGGCGCGCATGGAGCTGGGCATGCTGGCTCCGGCGCGCAACCAGGTGAGGCTGGCGCGTGAGTACGTGCCGGGGACGACGAGCGGCAGCGCGTCCCTCAGAACGGCGTGGGAGGAGCCGCTCGTTCCCCCGCGGGCGCCCATCCGGTGACATGACGACTAGCTGGTGAGGTGAGGGCGCATGAGATACCGTCGCCCGGCGGTTCGAGCGCGGGCTTTGCCCGCGCAATCCCAGGGGGGAGGCATCGG
>JBBIHL010000256.1:0-5050 GCA_037447075.1 Candidatus Eiseniibacteriota bacterium
GAGGATACGGGTCGCGCGGGCCGGCCGCCAGCGGGGAATCGCGTGGGGGGCGCCGCGCGCGGCTCTTGAATGGGATCGTCCTACGCCGCGCGCTCTGCGTGTTCGACGGGGCGCGGTCGCCGGGCGCGGTCGTCCCGGCGCTGCTCGTCCCCGGGCTGGATCGTGGCCGCGGCGTGGCCCGGCCGCCCCCGGCCGCGCAGCCGGTTGATGCGTTCGCTCACGCCTTCCAGCTCGGTGATGGAGATCACGGGACCGCTCGCCGACAGCTCCACGAAGAGCTCGTGCAGGCGGGCGTGGGCCAGGCGGTCCACGTCCAGCCTGCGCCGGTAGGCGGCGGTGGCGCGCGCGAACAGGCGCTGCGCGAGGCGATAGTCCCGCTCCTGGGCGGCTTCCAGGGCGGCGTGGTGGTAGTGGAGGGCCGGTAGCGGGATCCGCGTCCATGCTGCCACGCTCCAGCACCAGCGGCGGAGTCGCTCGATCACGGTAGCTCCCGGCTGGACACGGAGTACGGCCCGGTGGCCTGCTGCAGGGAGCATGCCACCGGAGCCCGGGGGGCCCCCGGCAAGGCGCGCCCCGCCACGTGCTTGGGGCTGGGGCATTCCGCCCGATCCCGAACGCCGCGCGCGCCGTTGCAAAAGCGGGCCTGGGGCGAGCGAGGCTGCACGGGGCCCGCGGCCGCGCCCCGGGGGCCGACTCTGCTACGCGCCCACGGTCATGGGCGCGAACAGCGGGAAGCTGGCCGTGAGCTCGAGCACCTCGCGCTCGACCTTGCGAGCGAGCTCCAGGTCGTCGGGTCGCTCCAGGATGCGCGCGATCCACGCCGCGATCTGCCGCATCTCGGCCTCGCGAAAGCCGCGCGTGGTGAGGGCCGGCGTCCCCAGCCGGATGCCGCTCGTCACCCACGGCTTCTGCGGATCGAACGGCACCGCGTTCTTGTTCACGGTGAGCCGCGCCCGGCCCAGCGCCTCCTCGGCGACCTTGCCGGTGAGGCCGCGGCTCTGGAGGTCCACCAGCATCAGGTGATTGTCGGTGCCGCCCGAGACCAGCTGGAAGCCGTGCCCCACCAGCGCCTCGGCGAGCGCGCGCGCGTTGGCCACCACCTGGCGCTGATAGGCGCGGAATCCGTCCGTGAGCGCCTCGCCGAAGCAGACGGCCTTGGCGGCGATCACGTGCATGAGCGGGCCGCCCTGCATGCCCGGGAACACGCTCTTGTCCAGCTTCTCGGCCAGCGTGCCACGGGCCAGGATGAAGCCGCCGCGCGGCCCGCGCAGGGTCTTGTGGGTGGTGCTGGTCACCAGGTCGGAGTGCGGCACCGGGCTGGGGTGCACCCCGGCCGCCACCAGCCCGGCGATGTGGGCCATGTCCACCACCAGCGTCGCCCCCACCTCCCGCGCGACGCGCCCGAAGCGCTCGAAGTCGAGCAGGCGCGGATAGGCGCTCGCACCCGCCACGATGATCCGGGGCCGGTGCTCCCGGGCCAGCGCCTCCATCTGGTCGTAGTCGAGCCGGCCGGTCTCCCGCGCCACGCCGTACTGCACCACCTTGAAGAACCGTCCCGAGAACGAGACCGGATGGCCGTGGGTGAGGTGCCCGCCGTGCGCCAGGCTCATCCCGAGCAGGGTGTCGCCCGGCTCCGCCACGGCGAAATAGGCTGCCATGTTGGCCTGCGCGCCGGAGTGGGGCTGGACGTTGGCGTGGTCTGCCCCGTAGAGCCGCCGGAGCCGCTCCAGCGCCAGGTTCTCCGCCACGTCCACGTGCTCGCAGCCGCCGTAGTAGCGCCGGCCCGGCAGCCCCTCGGCGTACTTGTTGTTCATCTCGCAGCCCAGCGCCTCCAGCACGGCCGGGCTGGCGAAGTTCTCGGAGGCGATCAGCTCGAGGGTGGTCTCCTGGCGCCTGCGCTCGCCCTCGATGGCGCGCGCGACCTCGGGATCGGTGTGGCGCAGCGTCTCCATGGGTCCTCCCGGGAATGCGCGGACCGCTGCCGTGGGGAGTTCCGGCCGACCGGCCCGGCCCGCGCTAGGCGCGGGCCGGGCGGTGCTCGTAGTCCTCGATCTTGCGCACGCGGCGCGCGTGCCGGCCCTCGCCCGCGAACGGCGTGGAGAGCCACACGCGCAGGATGCCTTGCGCGCGCTCGGGCGTGGTGGTGGTGCGCCCGAAGGTGATCACGTTCGAGTCGTTGTCATGGCGCGTGAGCCGCGCGCTTTCCTCGTCGGTCACCTGGGCCGCGCGCACGCCCGGCACCTTGTTGGCGGCGATGGACATGCCGATGCCGGTGTTGCAGGCCAGCACCCCGCGGTCCGCCTCGCCCCGGCTCACCATCTCGGCCACCTTGAAGGCGTAATCCGGGTAGTCGGTGGATTCGCTGCCGTGGGTGCCGACGTCCGCCACCTGGTGTCCCTGGCCCTCGAGCCAGCGCTTGACGGCCTCCTTCAGCTCGTAGCCGGCATGGTCGCTGCCCAGGGCGATGCGCACGCCCGCCTCAGGGCCGGGGTGCCGCCGAGGTGGCGGCGCCGGTGCGCTCCAGGACGCGGGTGAGCCACCCGTGGCGGTCGCTCACGCTGCCGCGCAGGATGCCGAAGAAGGCGTCCTGCAGCAAGCGGGTCACGGGGCCGCGCTCCCCGCTCCCGACCGGCAGGCGGTCCACCGAGGTGATCGGCGTGATCTCGACCGCGGTGCCGGAGAAGAACACCTCGTCGGCCACGTAGAGCAGCTCGCGCGGGATGGGCTCCTCGCTCACCGCGTAGCCCAGGTCGGCCGCCAGCCTCATCACCGAGTCGCGCGTGACCCCGGGCAGGATGCTGGCGGAGAGCGGCGGGGTGAGGATCTTCCCCTTGCGCACCACGAACACGTTCTCGCCGCTCCCCTCGCTCACGAAGCCGTTCACGTCCAGGGCGATGCCCTCGGTGTAGCCGTCCACCAGAGCCTCCATCTTCATGAGCTGCGAGTTCATGTAGTTGGCCGTGGCCTTGGCCATGGCCGGGAACGTGTTCGGCGAGAACCGCCACCACGAGCTGATCTTGACCGCCACTCCCTTGGTGAGCGATTCCTCGCCCAGGTACTTGCCCCACTTGAAGGCGGCCACGGCCACGTCCACCGGGCACCCGAACGGGTTCACCCCCAGGTTCTCGTAGCCGCGGTAGATCAGGGGCCGGATGTAGCAGTCCTGGAGGTCGTTCAGCGCCACGGCCTGGATGCAGGCTTCCCGGATCTGCGCCGCCGTGAACGGGACCTCCATGCGATAGACCTTGGCGGAGTTCATCAGGCGCTCGAGATGGTCGTCGAGCCGGAAGATCGCGGGGCCGTGGGTGCTCTGATAGCAGCGGATGCCCTCGAAGACGCCGGTCCCGTAGTGCACCACGTGAGACAGGATGTGGATCCGGGCATCGTCCCACGCCACCCACTTCCCGTTCATCCAGATCGTGTCCGCCTTGTGAATCGCCATGACGCCCCCTCGCGCCGCGCCGGCTCAAGACCGGCGCGCGCGCAGTTGCTCGCGAAGATGAGGTAGCAAACGTTCGACGTGCCGGCTCAGCCGGCGCCAGCATTCCTCGTAGGCTTCCACGGACTGGCCGAACGGATCGGCCACCAGCAGCCCGGGATCCCCCGGCGGGGGCCACTCGGAGATGAGGTGGACGCGGTCCGCCGCAGCCCCGAGGCGCCGCACCGTGTGCAGCTGGCCCGGTTCCATCACCAGGATGAGATCGGCCCTTTCGACCAGTGGTCGGCTGAGGGAACGCGAGCGGTGGCCGGTGAGATCCACGCCGTTGCGGCCCGCCACCTGGATGGACTGGGTGGTCGGGCAGCCGCCGTCCACGGCGGCCACGCCGGCCGACACCACCTCCATGAACTCGGCGTCCGGGCCGAGCGCCCGCCGCAAGAGTCCTTCCGCCATGGGGCTGCGGCAGGTATTGCCGGTGCAGACGAAGAGCAGACGAAAGACCGGCTCCGGCAGACCCATACCGGAAAAAGCATAGGTTTCGGCCTCACCGACTGTCAAGGCGCGCCCCTCCGTCGGCGAGCTTCTCGGCGCTGAGATCCCCGAACTCGCCCAGGTCCGCCGTCACGTCCAGCACGCCCCGGCGCAACAGCCGTGGCCGCGGCCCGCTCACGTCCACCAGCGTCGAGGCCCTGCCCCCCGTGCGCGAGCCGCCGTCCAGGACCAGGTCGACCTGGTTGCCGAACACCTCGACGACCTCCGCGGCCGTGGTGGCCGGGGGGCGCCCGGTGAGGTTGGCGCTGCTCGCCACGATCGGACCGCCGATCCGCTGGATGAGCGCCTGGCACAGCGTGTCCTTGGGGAAGCGCAGGGCCAGCGTGCCGCCCTCGCCGCGCACGCGCACCGGCACGATGGGAGCGGCGCGGAAGATGAGCGAGAGCGGGCCGGGCCAGAAGCGGGCCATCAGGCGCTCGGCCACCGGGCTCACCTCCACGCACAGTCCGTAGACGACCTGCGTGTCCGAGATGAGCGAGATGACCGCGTGGCGGGGGTCGCGGCGCTTGAGCCGCGCGATCATCTCCACGGCCGCGGCGTCGAAGAGCGAGCACCCCAGGGCGTAGAGCGTATCGGTGGGAAAGGCGATCACGCCCCCGCGCACCACCACCTCGGCGGCGGCGAGCAGCGACCCTTCGGCCGGATGCTCGGCGTCCACGCGGTGGATCTCCACTTCACCCCCCCCGCCGTCCCGCCGGGCCGGCCAGGCGCCGCGCCAGCGCGGGATCCTCCAGCGCCAGGATGCGCAACGCCAGGTGGGCGGCGTTGCGCGCCCCCCACGACCCCACGCCCAGCGTCCCCACCGGCACGCCGGGAGGCATCTGAACCGTGGCCAGCAGCGCGTCCCACCCCCCGAGCGGCGAGGTGGCGAGCGGCACCCCGAGCACCGGAAGCGGGCTGTGCGCGGCCAGCGCTCCGGCGAGATGGGCCGCGCCGCCGGCGCCCGCGATCAGCACGCGCAAGCCGCGAGCGGCGGCCCCCCGGGCGTAGCGCGCGGTCTCCCGCGGTGTGCGATGCGCCGAGCGCACCACCACCTCGCACCCCACCCCGTGGTCGGCC
>JBBIHL010000257.1:0-1811 GCA_037447075.1 Candidatus Eiseniibacteriota bacterium
GATGAATAGCGTGTCCAGCCCCGCCAGGCGCGTCCTGGCCGCCGGAAGGTCGTTCCAGACGTTCTTGGTCCCCGCGCTGAAGTTGACCGCGCTCCCACCGTTGGACGACGCCAGCACGGTATCCCTGCTCAGGGTGCCGGCGCCGGTGGTGCCGTGGGTGCCGCCGCTGCCGCCGGGGCGGCGCCGCCCGGCGGCATCACCAGCGTGGCGTCCCCGGCGGCCGCCGCATCCAGCACCATGGTGGCGTCCCCGCCCCCGGCCCCGCGCTCGGCCATCAGGCGCTCGCGCTCCACCTCCAGCGTCCGCAGGTGGTCCTGGGCGGTCTTGTTCTCCGGGTCCAGGTGGAGCACGCGCTTGAACTCCAGCAGGGCGTCGTCCATCTTGGAGAGCCCCATGTTCTGGAAGTAGAGCCCCTGGTCCAGGTGGCGGCTGATGCGCTTCTTGCGCAGCACCTCGGTCACCCGCTTGGGGTCCTGGGCGTACTCCCGCAGCAGGTCCTTGCCCCGGTGCAGGCCCATCTGCTCCAGGACCGTCTCCAGGTCGCCGCGCACGTCGGCGATGCGCTGGGCGCGCTTGGAGACGTCCTTCTGCAGCATGCGGTGGACGATCTTGACCACCTCCTCGGGGACCACCGGGTTGGTGATCTCGAGCGGCTGGGGCTCCACCGTGAGGATGGCCCGCAGCACCGTGGAATACGAATCGCCCTGGAAGGGGCGCTGTCCGCCCAGCAGCTCGTAGGCCACCACGCCGATCGAGAAGATGTCCGAGCGCTCGTCCACCTGCTCGCCCGTGGCCTGCTCGGGGGACATGTAGGCCGGCGTGCCCAGCACCGACCCCACCACGGTGACCGCGGTGGTGTCCTCGCCCCGCCGCGCCAGGCCGAAGTCCATGATCTTGAGCGTGCCGTCCGGGGTGAGCATGAGGTTGGCGGGCTTGATGTCGCGGTGCACCACCCGGTGGTGGTGGGCGTGCTCCAGGCCGCGGCAGATGTCGCGCAGCATGATCAGGGCCATCTCGAGCGGGGGGGCGCCGTAGGTCTCCATCCACTGCTTGAGGTTCAGCCCCTCCACGAACTCCATCGCGATGTAGGAGAGGTCCTCGTGCCGGCCGCAATCAATGACCTGCACGATGTTCTCGTGGCGCAGGAAGGCCGCCGCGCGCGCCTCGCGCTCGAAGCGCGCCACCAGCTTCTCGTCCTCGGCGAGGTGCGGGTAGAGGACCTTGAGCACCACGGGGCGGTCGAGGGACTTCTGCACGCCCAGATAGACCGAGGCCATGCCGCCGCTCCCGATCTTCTCGTGCAGCTCGAAGGGGCCGAAGTCCTTCTTCAGGCCCAAGCGTCCTCCACCGGGGTGGGCCGCGCGGATGCGCGGTCGAGCGCCTGGCTGTCCTGCCCCAGGCGCTGCAGCAGCCAGAAGATGCCGACCAGGGCGAGCAGCAGCACCACAAGCGCCAGGACGAGCCACAAGGTCATGGCGCGGCTGCTGGCACGAACGCCGGCGGGCGCGGCGGCCCCGCGGGCGCGGCTGCCGGGGGCCACCTCCACGGTGTCGTCCAGGTCCTCGATCCGGGCCAGGATCACCGTGATGTTGTCCGGCCCCCCGCGGTCGTTGGCCATGGCGACCAGCTCGCGGCAGGCTTCCTCCAGATCGGGGCCCGAGGCGTGGTGGGCCAGCTCGTCGTCCCCCACCAGCCCGTGCAGCCCGTCGGAGCAGAGCAGCAGCGTGTCGCCTCGCATGAGCGGCACGTCCACGCGCTCGGCGTCCACCTCCAGCTCCGCTCCCACGCCCACGCTGCGCGTCACCACGTTG
>JBBIHL010000257.1:1832-5050 GCA_037447075.1 Candidatus Eiseniibacteriota bacterium
CGGCGCGGGTCGAAGCGGGCCTGCTCGGCGGTGATCTCGCGGCGCTGCACCAGCTGGGCCACCAGCGAATGGTCGCGGGTGAGCTGGCGGATCTCGCCGTCGCGGACGAGGTAAGCGCGGCTGTCGCCCACGTGGGCCACCAGGGCGTGGCGGTCGTGCACCACGACCGCCGTGCAGGTGGTCCCCATGCCGGTGAAATCGGGATGGCTCTGGCTCTCGGCGTGCACCGCCTGGTTGGCCGCCAGGACCGCGTCGTGCAGGTTCTCCAGCAGGTCGTCCCCCTCGGCCTCCAGGTAGCTACGGGTGACCGTCTCCACCGCGAGCCGGCTCGCCACCTCGCCGGCCTGCGACCCGCCCATGCCGTCGGCCACCATGAGCAGAATCCCGCGCCGTCGCCGCACGGCCGGATCCTCGGGGACCCAGCAGCCGTGGCTGTCCTCGTTCTGCGTGCGCTTGAGGCCCAGGTCCGTGGCCGACTTGATCGCCAGCGAGGTCTGTCCCATCTGCGTTTGCGGCCTCCTAGCCGCGCCCCTCGAAGGTCAGCTCCACCGCGCCGCCCAGGCTCACGCGGTCCCCCGAGGCCAGCCGCCGCCGCGTGATCCGGTCGCCGTTGACGAACGTCCCATTCTCCGAGTTGAGGTCCACCAATTCAACCCCTCTTCCGCTCGCTTCCAGCACGGCATGGTTGCGCGAGACGCGGGGGTCGGCGAAGGTGAGGTCGTTCCCCTCGGCCGCCCCCACGGTGAGGGGCGAGGCGAAGACCTCGTAGGAGCAGCCCCGCTCCTCGCCGCTTCTCACCACCAGGCGGCACAGCCGGCGCCGGCGCAGCAGGAGGGGCGCCCCCGCCGCGACGAGCACCACCAGGCCGAGCGCGAGCCAGAGCTGCGGCTTTCGCCACCAGGGCGGCACCATCGCCTCGTCGGTGGCGAACTCGTGCCGGTCCCGGGCCCGAACGCCGCCCTGCTCCACCGCCGCCACCACGGTGTGACGTGGGGCGTCGGCGTTCCAGCTCGCGGAGCGGAAGCCGACCAGGTAGCCCCCCCGCGCCCGCGCCTTGAGGCGCCCGGCCGCGGCGGCCAGCCCCGGGGTGCCCGCCTGTACCAGCGCGCCACCGGAGCGCACCGCCAGCCGCCCGAGCCGCTCGGTCTCGCCCGGGTAGCGGCTCCCCAGCAGGATGACGAACACGGGCACCGGCCGCCCCCGCGCCTGCTCCAGCGCCAGGACGTCCATCATGGCGTGGCGGCTGCCCGCGTCCCTCCCCTGGGTCACCAGGAACACCGCCCGCGCCGTACGGCCCCCGCCGCGCCCGCCCCGGCGCACCGCCTCGTAGGTCCAGTCGTAGATCCCCCAGCCGCCGCTCCCGCCCTGAAGACCCTCCAGCCGGTCGGCGATGTCCGCCCAGTCACTGGCCGCAGCCTCCAGCCAGCGCCGCCGGCCCCCCAGGGCGGCCACCTGGAGCCGGTCGCGCCCGGAGGCCTCCCGGCCCAGCTCGCGCAGCAGGTCCCGCACGGGACCGCGCCACGTCGGGGCGAGCAATTCGTTGTCAATCAACACGCTGACATCCCAATAGGGGTAGCGCTCGACCAGCGGCGTTACCCGTAGGTCTTCGACCGCTCGGCCGTCCTCCTCCACCCCGAACGCGGACCGGGACAGGCCGGCCACCGGGCTCCCGCCCACATCCAGGACCGACACCCACAGCTCGTGCCTGCCGCCTGCGCTGACGGTGACGTAGTCCACGTGGAGGGTGCCCTGCGCGTGGACGCCTGGTGCACCCACAAGCGACAGTGCCAGGACCGCTCGGCCGACGAGCCTTCGCGGCCGCTCGGCGCTGCCTCGTGCGGCGCCTCGCTGAAGCGTCGGCCATCGCGGATCGTTCGGCGCCGTGCGCCGCTCGACCGCGCGTCCTTCGCTCACGGCCGCCGCAGCCCGAAGCGCTCCGGGTCCTCGGCCACGATCTGCGCGGCCACGATCTTGGGCACGTACTCGCTGGTCTCGCGCGGCAGCAGGCGGTTCTGCACCAGGTACCAGAACTTGCGCGGCGACTCCATCATGGGGTCCTCGATCTTCTCCATCGCGCGGAACACGCCGGCCTCGCCCCGGTTGTAGGAGGCCAGGGCCAGCATGAACTGCTCGCGGCCGAACTTCTTGAGCAGGCTCCCAATGTAGCGCGTGGCCGCGACGGTGGACCTGGCCGGGTCCGTGCGCTCGTCCACGCCCGCGCGGGCGTCAATGCGGAGCCCGTAGAGCCGCCCCGTGCTCTCGATGAACTGCCACAGCCCGCGGGCGCCCACCGGGCTGCGGGCCAGCGGGTTCAGACCGCTCTCCACCCAGGCTACGTAGCAGAACTCCTCGGGCAGGTGCGACTGGGCGAGGATGGCGCGCAGCTGCGGGTGCAGGAGGCGCGAGCGGTCGAGCACGCTCTGGAAGCCGGCTCCCGGCGAGCGGTTCACCTGGACGAACTGCCAGACCTGCTCCACGAAGCCGGCCGGCACGTTCTCGTCCAGACCCAGCTCGATGGCGATGCGACGCGTCTGCCGCTCGACGAACTCGCGGTCCGGGAGGTTCTCCAGCCGGGCCCGCGCCACCGGCAGGGCGGCCGGATCCAGGGGCTTCGAGAAATCGAAGTCGCGGTCCTCGGGCGGCAGCTCGCGCGCCAGCACCCGCAGCACCTCCTCGGGCCGATCCAGCGACGTGCCCGCCGGGACCAGGTTGGAGCCCAGCAGCACGTCGGCCGCGTAGAGGAGGTAGCTGCGCGCGTACTCCACGTCGCCCTGGCGAAAGGCGTCGATCCCCTTCTGCATGCTCTGGAGGGCCTGGGCGCGCACGCGCCGCTGCGCCTCGGCCACGGCGCCGCGCTCGGAGAGCAGGTCCCCGAGGGCCAGGACGGCGAAGATGCTGGCAATCAGGAGCACCAGCGCCCCGGCCAGCGCCGCCAGGCGCGGCCACGCGACCCGGTCGCGGCGGACGACCTCGAAGGACACGTCGCCGAAGCCCACGATGTCCCCGTCCTCGAGCGGCGAGCGCAGCACCGATTCACCGTTCACGGTGGTGCCGTTGCGGCTCTTGAGGTCGCTCACCACCAGCCCGCCGCCCTCGCGGTCCAGGCGGGCATGCACGCGCGAGACGCTCTCGTCCGGGATCAGGAGCCGCGCCGGCGCGTCCCGCCCCACGGTGGTGACGCGCGCGGCGAGCCGGATGCCCTGCTGGCGGCGCGAGGG
>JBBIHL010000258.1:0-5020 GCA_037447075.1 Candidatus Eiseniibacteriota bacterium
GACGCGCTCAAGGCCGCGCTGGCCGCGCTGGCGCTGCCCTGGGCCTGGCGCATGACGCGCCGCGCCGGCCGGGCCGGGCCGCCGGAGATGCGCCCGCCGCGCGTCTAGCCGGGCTTCCATGGGCATCCGGACGATCGGCGTCCTCGGCGCCGGGATCATGGGCCGCGGCATCGCCTACGTGTCGGCGGTCGGGGGCTTCGAGACCCGGCTCATGGACACCACCCACGCCGCGCTCGACAAGGCCCGCCACGACATCGAGGCCTGGCTCGAAAAGAGCGTGGCGGGGGGCAAGCTCGCCGCCGCCGCCGCGGCCCAGGCCCAGGGCAGGATCGCCTACGTGCAGGACGTCCCGTCGGCCGCGCGGGGGGCCGACCTGGTGATCGAAGCCATCCCCGAGAACATGGCGATGAAGATCGAGACCTTCGCCGCGCTCGACGGCCTGGCGCCGCCGCACGCCCTGCTCGCCTCCAACACCTCGTCGCTCTCGATCACCGAGATGGCGGCCGCCACCCGCCGCCCGCGCCAGGTGGTGGGGATGCACTTCTTCAACCCGGTCCACCGCATGCGCCTGCTGGAGATCGTGCGCGCGCTGGAGACCAGCGACGAGACCATCGCGGCGGCCCGCCAGGCGGGCGAGGCGATGGGCAAGGAGTGCGTGATCGTGCGCGAGTCGCCCGGCTTCGTCACCTCGCGCATCAACGCGCTCATCGGCAACGAGGCGTTCTACATGCTCCAGGAAGGCGTGGCCTCGGCGCGCGACATTGACGCCGCGCTCAAGCTGGGACTCAACCACCCCATGGGCCCCTTCGAGCTGGTGGACCTGGTGGGGCTGGACACGCGGCTCGCCATCCTGCGCCACCTGCACCGCACCCTGGGCGAGAAGTACCGCCCCTGCCCGCTCCTGGAGCAGTACGTGGCGGCGGGCCGGCTGGGGCGCAAGGTGGGACGGGGCGTCTACGAGTATCCCGGGTCCTGAGCGGCCGGCGGCGGGCCGCCTGCGCCCATGAGCCCCGCCGGAGAGCGCGTCCCGCACGTGCCGTTCGGACGGGCCAGCTCGGGCGCCACCCCCAAGCAGCGCCTGCTGTTCCGACTGATGCGCGAGCGCGTCCACCTGCTCGGCGCCTACCAGGGGCTCTCCCCCGCCCAGCTTAAGGAGCCGATGGGGGAGGGCAAGGGGTCGGTGCGCGACGCCATCGCCGACATCTCGTGCTGGGAGCTGGCGGTGGTGGACGCCTTCCCGGCCGCGCTCGCCGGCCTGCGGCCCGCCCTGCTGGACATGGCCGCCGACGAGCGGGAGCGCTGGAGCCGCGAGCAGCGGGAGCGGGCCCGGGCGCTCACGCTGGAGGAGGTGCTGCGGGGATTCCAGGTGACCCGGCTGGAGCTGCTCGACCGCCTGGAGGCGGCGCCCGAGGAGCCGGCCGCGATGTGGGCCGGGGAGCATCCCGTGGGCGGGATGCTCGACCTGCTGGCGCGCCAGGACCGCGATGTCGCCGAGCGCATCAAGGAGTGGAGGGGGGAGAAAGGCTACTGAGCCGCCGGCGCCGCCGGCTCGCCCGCTCGCACCCCCTTCTCGATCAGGTATTGTATCCTGCCGGCCCGAGAATCCCAGCCTCAGGAGACGTCCGGAATGACCGAAACCCTACCCAAGGACGCGGCGCCGACCGCCGCCACGCCGCGCGAGGACCCGGCCGCCGAACCGGCTCCCATGGAAGCCTTCAAGAAGCTGCTGCCCGACAGCGACCCCCAGGAGACCCAGGAGTGGATCGAGGCGCTCGACGGCGTCTACCACGCCGCCGGCCGCGAGCGCGCCTACTTCCTGCTGCGCAAGGTGCTCAAGCGCGCGCGCCAGCTCGAGATCGGGCTGGGGCCGCTGGTCCAGACCCCCTACATCAACACCATCTCGCCCGAGCAGGAGGCGCCGTTCCCGGGCGACGAGCTGATGGAGCTGCGCATCCGCCGCATCATCCGCTGGAACGCGGCGGTGATGGTGCTGCGAGCCAACCATCTCTTCGCCGGCCTGGGCGGGCACCTTTCGACCTATGCCTCCACCGCCAGCCTCTACGAGGTGGGCTTCAACCACTTCTTCCGCGGCAAGGACGACGGCCCGTCGGGCGACCAGGTCTTCTTCCAGGGGCACGCCGCCCCCGGCATCTACTCGCGCGCCTTCCTGGAAGGCCGGCTTACCGAGTCGCAGCTCGACCACTTCCGCCGGGAGGTGAGGCGCGGCGAGGGGCTCTCCTCCTATCCGCACCCGCGGCTGATGCCCGACTTCTGGGAATTCCCCACGGTGTCCATGGGCCTGGGACCCATCAACGCCGTCTACCAGGCGCGTTTCAACCGCTACCTGCAGCAGCGCGGGATCAAGGACACCTCCGGCAGCCGCGTGTGGGCGTTCGTCGGCGACGGCGAGATGGACGAGCCCGAGGCGCTCGGCGCCCTGGCGCTGGCCGGGCGCGAGAAGCTCGACAACCTGGTGTTCGTGGTGAACTGCAACCTGCAGCGCCTCGACGGTCCGGTGCGCGGCAACGGCAAGATCATCCAGGAGCTGGAGGGCTTGTTCCACGGGGCGGGCTGGAACGTCATCAAGGTGATCTGGGCGCGCGAGTGGGACGCCCTGCTCGCCCAGGATTACGACGGCCTCCTGGTGGAGCGCATGAACGAGACCCTGGACGGCGAGTGGCAGAAGTACATCGTCGAGAACGGCGCCTACATCCGCGAGCACTTCTTCGGGCGCCATCCCAAGCTGCTCAAGATCGTCGAGGGCCTGAGCGACGACGACCTGAAGCGCCTGCGCCGCGGCGGCCACGACTACAAGAAGGTCTACGCCGCCTACCACGCGGCCGTGCACCACCGGGGCCAGCCCACCGTGATCCTGGCCAAGACGGTCAAGGGGTGGACCCTCGGCACCGGCGCCGAGGCGCGCAACATCACCCACCAGATGAAGAAGCTGGGCGTGGACGAGCTCAAGAAGTTCCGGGACCGGCTGCAGCTGCCGATCGCCGACTCCAAGCTGGCCGAGGCGCCCTTCTACCATCCGGGCGCCAAGAGCGACGAGGTGCAGTACCTGCTCGAGCGCCGGCGCGCGCTGGGCGGCTGCGTGCCCAAGCGCGTGGTGCGCCCCAAGCCCATCCCGGCGCCCAGGGCCGCCGCCTTCGCCGAGTTCGAGCACGGCACCCGCGCCGACCAGGCGGCCTCGACCACCATGGCCCTCACCAAGCTGCTGCGCAACCTGGTGCGCGATCCCGCGTGGGGCAAGCGCATCGTGCCCATCATCCCCGACGAGGCCCGCACCTTCGGCATGGAGGTGCTGTTCCGCGAGGTCGGGATCTACGCGCCCTTCGGGCAGCTCTACGAGCCGGTGGACTCCAAGGTGGTGCTCTCCTACACCGAGAAGGCCGACGGCCAGCTGCTCGAGGAGGGGATCACCGAGGCCGGCTCGATGGCCTCCTTCACCGCGGCCGGCACCTCCTACGCGACCCACGGCGAGCCGGTGATCCCCTTCTACACCTTCTACTCGATGTTCGGCTTCCAGCGCACCATGGACCTGATCTGGGCCTTCGGCGACGCGCGCGGCCGGGGCTTCCTGCTGGGGGCCACCGCCGGTCGCACCACCCTCTCGGGCGAGGGGCTCCAGCACCAGGACGGCCACAGCCACCTGCTCGCCGCGGCGCTGCCCAGCCTGCTCGCCTACGATCCGGCCTTCGCCTACGAGCTGGCGATCATCGTCCGCGAGGGCATCCGCCGCATGGTCGTGAACGGGGAGGACGTCTTCTACTACGTCACCCTCTACAACCAGGACTACGCCATGCCGGCGATGCCGCAGGGGTGCCAGGAAGGCGTGCTGCGCGGCCTCTACCTCTATCGCTCGGCGGTGAGCCAGGCCCACCACCGCGCCCAGCTGTTCGGCAGCGGCGTCGTCCTGCTCGAGGTCCTGCGCGCCCAGGAGATCCTGGCGCAGAAGCACGGCGTGGCGGCCGACGTGTGGAGCGTGACCAGCTACCAGCAGCTGCGCAACGACGCCCTGGCCGCGGAGCGGTGGAACCGCCTTCACCCCGACCAGCCGGCGCGCGTGCCTTACCTGGCGCGGGCGCTGGAGGGGCATCCGGGCCCGGTGGTGGCCTCCACCGACTACCTCAAGGCCGTCCCCGACCTGGTGGGGCGCTGGATCCCGCGCCCGTTCACCCCGCTCGGCACCGACGGGTTCGGCCGCAGCGACACGCGCCCCGCCCTGCGGCGCCACTTCGAGGTGGACGCCGAGCACGTCGCGGCGGCCACGCTCGCGGCCCTGGCGCGCCAGGGCGCGCTGGACCCGCAGGTGGCCGCGCAGGCGATCCGCGAGCTGGGAGTGGACCCGGAGGCGATGGACCCGCGCGAGGCGTAGGACCGTGCCGCCCGGGTGGCCGCCGGCGCGTCAGCGCCGCTGATAGGTTCCCACCAGCTCGGCGCTCGCCAGCACGTGTCCCCTCATGGCCTGCTCGAGCTGCGCCTTGGTCGGGCGCTTGAGGTCCGGCAGGGACACGTCCAGGGCGTAGAGCTTGTGGAAGTAGCGATGACGCCCCTTGGGCGGGCAGGGTCCCCGGTAGCCGGTCTGCTTCCAGTCGTTGAGACCTTCCAGCGTTCCCGCCGGCAGGGTCTTCGCCGAGGCGGATTCGGGAAGCGACGCGGCCGCTGCCGGGAGGTTGTAGAGCACCCAGTGCACCCAGACGAGCTTGGGCGCCGCCGGATCGGGGGCGTCCGGGTCGTCCACGATCAAGGCGAAGCTCTTGGTTCCGGGTGGCGCCCCCGACCACGACAGGGCCGGCGACACGTCCTCGCCGTCGCAGGTGTGGCGGCGCGGGATCTCGCCCTGGGGCTTGAAGCTCGACGACGTGAGCCCGAACGACACCTTGCCCTCCTTGGGCCCGGGGGCGGCACCCGCCGCCAGCGCGAGGGTCAGCGCCCAGACGAGCATGCCGGCAGCATAGCGCCTGCCCCGCCGGACGCAACCCTCGACCCGGCGCGGCGGCTGCCGCGGCGGGCG
>JBBIHL010000259.1:0-4977 GCA_037447075.1 Candidatus Eiseniibacteriota bacterium
GCCGCGTCACCCAGCGGCACGAAGAAGCGCGTGTCGCCGACCGCGAGCCGCCGCGCGTCCCGTCGTGGCGGCGCTTCCTCGACCAGTTCCGCGAGCTGGTGATCTGGATCCTCGTCGTCGCCGCGCTCATCTCGGCCCTGCTCCGCGAGCCGGTCGAGGCCATCGCCATCGGCGCCATCGTGGTGCTCAACGCGGTCCTGGGGTTCCTGCAGGAAGAGCGGGCGGCGCGCGCCCTGGAGGCCCTGCGCCGGCTGTCCTCGCCGCTGGCGCGCGTGGTGCGGGACGGCGAGGTGCGTACCGTGCCCGCCGCCGAGCTGGTGCCGGGCGACCGCATCGAGCTGGAGGCCGGAGACCAGGTGCCGGCCGACGCGCGCCTGATCGCCGCCTACGCGCTGCGCACGCAGGAGTCGGCGCTCACCGGCGAGGCGACGCCGGTGGACAAGGATGCCGCCGTCGTGATGGAGCCCGGCGCGGCGCTCGCCGACCGCATCAACCTGGTGCTCATGGGCACGAGCGTGGTCGCCGGGCGCGGCAGCGCCGTGGTCACCGCCACCGGCATGGCCACCGAGTTCGGCGCCATCGCCGGGATGCTCGAGGCCGAAGCCCGTCCGGCGACCCCGCTCCAGCGCCGGCTCACCGAGCTGGGCCAGGTGCTGGTGTGGACGTGCCTGGCCATCGTGGCGGTGATCGGGGCCCTCCAGCTCTGGCGCGGCGGCGGCCTGCTCGAGGTGTTCGTGCTCGCCGTGAGCATGGCGGTGGCCGCCGTGCCCGAGGGCCTGCCGGCCGTGGTCACGGTGGCGCTCGCCCTGGGGGTGCAGCGCATGGCGCGGCACAAGGCGCTGGTGCGCCGGCTCCCCAGCGTGGAGACGCTGGGCTCGGTCACGGTCGTCTGCACCGACAAGACCGGCACGCTCACCCGCAACGAGATGACGGTGCGCGAGGTGGTGGCGGGAAACCGGGCCTTCCACGTCACGGGCGCCGGCTACGAGCCGGAAGGCAGTTTCGTGGCGCGCGAGAGCGGGCGGCCGGTGGACCCGCACGCCGAGTCCGACCTCGTGCAGGCGTTGCGCGTGGGCGCGCTGTGCAACAACGCGCGGGTCGAGCACGGGAACGGGGGCTGGACCGTGAGCGGCGATCCCACCGAGGCCGCGCTGCGGGTGGCCGCCCTGAAGGCGGGCGTGGAGGGGGGCGCCGCGGGGCCGCAGGTGGTCCACGAGATCCCCTTCGACCCCGAGCGGCGCGCCATGTCGGTGGCCCGCCAGCACCCGGAGGGCATGGTGACGCTCTACATGAAGGGCGCGGCGGAGGTGATCCTCCCGCTGTGCGCCTTCGAGCGGCTCGGCGGCGCCGTCCATCCACTCACCGGGGAGCGCCGCCGCGAGCTGCTGGAGGAGAGCGCCCGGCTCGCGGGCCGGGCGCTCCGGGTGCTGGCCCTGGCCTACCGCGAGCACCCCGGCCCGCAGCCCGCCTACCAGGAGGAGGAGCTGGTGTTCGCGGGGCTGGCCGGCATGCTCGACCCGCCCCGGGACGAGGCGCGCCCGGCGATCCAGAGCAGCCGCGCCGCCGGGATCCGTCCGGTGATGATCACGGGCGACCACCCCCAGACCGCGCTCGCCATCGCCCGCGACGTGGGCATCGCCGGTCCGCTGGACCGGGTGATGACCGGCCGGGAGCTTGACGCCTGCGCCGACGACGCGCTGGGCGAGCGTCTGGAGAGCGTCCCGGTCTTCGCCCGGGTCTCGGCCGAGCACAAGCTGCGCCTGGTGCACGCCTGGAAGCGGCGGGGTCAGGTGGTGGCCATGACCGGCGACGGGGTGAACGACGCGCCCGCGCTGCGCGCCGCCGACATCGGCATCGCCATGGGGCTGAGCGGGACCGACGTGACGCGCGAGGCCGCCGACCTGGTGCTGCTCGACGACAACATCGCCACGCTGGTGGGAGCGGTGCAGGAAGGGCGCGGCATCTTCGACAACATCCAGAAGTTCGTCCACTACCTGCTGGCCACCAACGCGGGCGAGGTGCTGCTCATGCTGGTGGCCGCGCTGGCCGGTTGGCCGTTGCCGCTGCTGCCCATCCAGATCCTGTGGATCAACCTGGTGACCGACGGCCTGCCGGCCCTGGCCTTGGGCGTCGAGCCGCCCGAGCGCGACGTCATGCAGCGGCCGCCGCGCCCTCCCCGCGCCCCCATCATCTCGGCGAGCGAGGGGATCTTCATCCTGGCGCGGGGCGTGATGGTGGCGGCGGCCGGGATCGCTTCGTTCTGGCTGGCCTACCACCAGGACCCGGCACGGCTGGCGCAGGCGCGGACGGTGACGTTCTGCGTGATGGCCTACGCGCAGCTCTTCTACGCGCTGGCCTTCCGCAGCCGGCGCCTCACCCTGCCCCAGCTCGGCCTGCACACCAACCCGCACCTGCTCGGGGCCTTCGTCCTGGCCGGGCTGCTCCAGCTGGGCGCCGTGGAGCTGGGGTGGGCGCGGCCTTTCTTCGGCGTCGGCGGCCCGCTCGGGTCCGACTGGCTGCTGGTGGCCATGGCCTCGCTGGCCCCGGTCACCGTGGTGGAGGTGGCCAAGATCGTGAGGGGGTGGGTGCGGCGGAGCCGGGCCGGCCGTCGCGAGGAAGCGCCGGCCGGGGTCTGAAGCTCCGGCGGGGGGGCCGGCCAAGCGGCGAAGGGCGGGCACCGGCCTTGCCCCCTCCCACCCCCGTCTGCGCCCGCACGAGAACGCGCCGCCCCCCGGCCGCGACCAGTGGTGTAGAGCCCGGCCCCACGGTCCCGTGGGGCCGAACGGCACCCCTACCTGCCACCCTCGGCTCCCAGGTCTGGAGGTGATCATGCGTCGCCGCATCGCTCGACCCAGCCGGCTCGGCCCCGCCCGCGCCCTGCTCGTCGCCACGGCCGCGATTCTCTCCCTCGACGCCGTGCCCGCTCGTGCCCAGCTGCCCGGCATGATCGCGGGATCCAAGTTCGAGGACACCAACGGCAACGGCGTCCGGGACAAGGGCGAGCCGACCGTGGCCGGGTGGAAGGTCTACCTGCAGGGTCAGGCCCGCGATTCGGCGCTCACCGACGCCCAGGGGGCCTACCGCTTCTTCAACCTCCCCTTCGGCCAGTACGTGGTGAGCGAGGAGTCGCGGGCGGGCTGGACCCGGACGTTTCCCCCCGACCCGGGCTACTGGGTCGTGAGCCTCGACCCGCTGACGCCGTCCCGCGGCGGCGTGGACTTCGGCAACCGGCGGCCGGGCGACTGCCTGCTCGATTACCAGTGGCACCCGGGACCCGGCATCAAGTGGCTGCGCCGGCTCCGCTACTGGCCCAACGACGCGCAGACGTTGAGGCGCATGCGTCCGGGAGACGTGATCGCCATCTCGCTCTACGCGACCGACCAGGACTACCTGGTCCAGACCTGCAGCGGCTGCGGCGAGGGAGCCACCCTGAAGAAGTGGGGCCCCTACGGCGACAAGGTGGTCTACGACTGGACGCTCGAGGGGGGCGGCCCCGGCGAGCTGATCCTGCCCAACCACCCCGAGAAGACCGCCGTGCTCTACCGGATCCCCAAGTGCTGGAGCACGAACGGCACCCAGCAGGCGGCGACCGTCACGGTGCTGGTGCACGACGACCCGACCGGCCTCAAGGCCGCGGATGCGCCGATCACCGGCTCGACGGTCACGATCCGCATGACCCAGGACTGCAGCGAGACGCCCGGCGGGATCTCTGTCGCCGTGACCACCGTGGACGGCGCCGAGCCCCCCGACCTGGACGTCACCGAGTACGACTTCGGCGACTGCAAGCCGGCGCCGCCCACCTGGACGACGCTGACCCCGATCACGCACGGGGAGGTCGAGACCACCGAGGTTCCCGACCTGTGCCCGGACTACGGCATGCTCCTGGCCGTGAACGGCGGCGACATGGACGAGGTGGAGCTCAAGTGCGTCTCCTCCACCACCTGCACCGCCGCCATCCAGAAGGTCATCACCGCGGACCCGCTGCGCTACGCATGGCTGGTGGAAAGCGGCGCCGGCACCTTCCCGCTCGGCTCCACGGGACCGGTGGTGTTCCTCCGCAAGTCCCGCTCCGAGGACGCCCAGGTGCGCTGCGACGTGATCATGGACAGCCAGACCCAGGCGGCCGACCCGCCCTCGCAGACCAACCCGCGACCGCTCGCCAAGGCGCGCAAGCCCAAGGCCCTGGTCGCGGTCGGCGACGCCAGCATGTGGTACGGCGTGCGCATCCTCGACATGGAGCGCGCGGCCCTCAAGGCCCGCGAGAAGTACGAGGCCGCGGGCTACGAGGTGGAGGAGAACCTCTCGGCCACGGTGCTCACCGTCCATCAGGCGCTGGCGACGGCGTGCTACCAGAGCGTCTGGATCGGCGGGCACGGATCGAGCGGGAGCATCTTCATGGCCGAGCCGCCTTCGCCCAACATCCTCTCCCACACCAACCTCGCCACCGAGGCGCAGCGCGTATGGGGGTGCCCGCGCCAGCCCTTCGTCCGCGAGCTGGTGCTGCTGGGATGCAACACCTACCACCCGCGCTGGACCGACCGACTCGTGTGCGGGCGGGTGCACAGCTTCAACTACTACCTCGTTGCCAATCTCGGTGGCCAGATCCTCGGGCGGAACCCCTACATCTGGGAGAGGGACCAGCACGTGCCGCCCGCCCCACACAACCTGGCCGGCCTGTAGGCTGGAGGACGGTCCCGTGACCCCGCGAAACCCCGCGAACCCGCCTCAAGGAGCGACGACCATGACGCCGGCAATCCGTGAAGATCGTCCGCGGCGCGCTCGCCGCGCCGCGCAGACCCGAAGGCTGTGGTGCCTCGTGACCCTGTGGACCCTCGCCCCCGCCGCCCACGCGGGCTGGGTGCAGCGCCTGGACGGTCCCCTTCACCTCCAGGACGCGGCCACCACCATGGCGCGCAGCGCCTCGGGCAACCTTTTCATCGCGGGTCAGGAAGACGGCGGCGACCTGCTGGTCGCGCG
>JBBIHL010000260.1:0-4948 GCA_037447075.1 Candidatus Eiseniibacteriota bacterium
TGGGCGCCGACCTGCCGCAGCAGGGCCACGCGCCGCGGCGAGGCCGAGGCCAGGACCAGCGGCCGGGAGCCCCGGTAGAACAGACCCGACCGGCGCGCCGCCGCGCTCACGGGCCGACCCCGGGGGTCTCCACCAGCAGCGTGACGGGGCCGTCGTTGACCAGCTCGACCATCATGTGCGCTCGAAAGGCCCCGCGCTCCACCCGCACCCCCGTGGCCGCCAGCGAGGCGCAGAACCGCTCGACGAGCGGCGCCGCCCGCTCGGGGGATGCCGCCGCCGTGAAGTCGGGGCGACGGCCGCGCCGGGCGTCGCCGTAGAGGGTGAACTGGGGAACGACCAGGGCGGCCCCGCCCACCGCGCCGAGGTCCAGGTTCATGCGCCCCTCGGCATCGGGGAACAGGCGCAGGCTCGCCACCTTGCGCGCCAGCCAGTCGGCCTGCGGGAAGCCGTCGGTCGCGGAGGCGCCGACCAGGACCAGCAGCCCCCGCTCGATGGCGCCGGTCAACCTCCCCTCCACGCGGACGCTGGCGCGCGCGACGCGCTGGACCAGGGCGCGCACCGCGACGTCAGCCGCTCGCCCGGAGCCCGGCGTCGCCCGGCCGCGTGCGCACGAAGCGCTGCCGGCGCTCGACGCGCGACACGCCCTTCACCTTCCGGACCGCCTGCATGACCTCGCGCAGCCGCGCCAGGTGGGGCACCTCCACCACGAACATGCCGCGCGCCGTCTTGTCCTCGCTCGCGATCCCCGCGGTGCGGATGTTCACCCGGGTGGCGGCGATGGCCTTCGCGATGTCCGCCAGCAGGCTGGTGCGGTCGTGACCGTAGACCAGCAGGCGGACCGGGAAGGTCTGGTTGGGAGCGGCATCCCAGTCCACCTCCACCTTGCGCTCGGGCGGGACCCGCGCATCGAAGGTGTTCGGGCAGTCCACGCGATGGACCGAGACTCCTCGTCCCTGCGTCACCACGCCGATGACGCGGTCCCCGGGCACGGGCTGGCAGCAGCGCGCGAAATGCAGCATCACGTTCTCCAGCCCCTGGATGCGCACGCCGGCCTGGGGCCGTCGGGCGATGCCCAGCGCCTCGAGCGGGGCCATCACCAGCTTGCCGGCCAGGCTCTCCTTGGGGGGCTGGAAGCGGTGCACGACCGTGTGCACCGAGAGCGCCCCCTGGCCCAGGCGGGCATAGAGCTGCTCGGTGTCCGCCAGGCCCAGACCCAGCGCGGCTTCGGTCAGCTGCTCGTCGCCGATCTTGAGCCGGGCCCGCTTGAGCTCCCGCTCCAGCATCTCCCGCCCGAGCGCCACGCTGTCGGCCAGCCGCTGCTGGCGCAGCCAATGGCGGATCTTGGAGCGCGCTCCGGCGGTCCGCACCAGCTTGAGCCAGTCCTCGTGCGGTCGCGCCTGGGGCGAGGTGATGACCTCCACGGTGTCGCCGCTCTTCAGCTCGTAGCGCAGCGGCACGAACTCGCCGTTGACGCGCCCTCCGGCGCAGCGATGCCCGACCTCGGTGTGGATCAGGTAGGCGAAGTCGATCACCGTGGACCCCTTGGGCAGGCGCTTGAGCTCCCGGTTGGGCGTGAAGACGAAGACGTCGTCCTGGTAGAGCGCGGTGTGCAGGAAGTCCATGTACTCTTCGTCCGATGCCGTGCGCTGCCAGTCCGCCGTCTGCGAGACGAAGCCGCCCAGCTTGGCGTCCAGCTCCTGGTCCACCCGGCCGCCCTCCTTGTAGATGTAGTGCGCGGCCACCCCCGACTCGGCCGTGCGGTGCATCTCGCGCGTGCGGATCTGGATCTCCACCAGCGCGCCGCTGGGCACCACCACGGTGGTGTGCAGGGACTGGTAGAGGTTGCTCTTGGGCATGGCGATGTAGTCCTTGAAGCGGTCCTGGACCGGCGTGAACAGGTCGTGCACCACGCCCAGCACGCGATAGCAGTCGTCCTTTTGAGCGGTGATGATGCGCAGGCCGAACAGGTCGTAGATGTCCTGGAGGCTGCGACCGCTCTGGACCTTCTGGTAGATGGAGTGGAAGTGCTTGGGCCGGCCAGTGACCTCGGCCTCGATGCCGGCCTCCTGCAGGGCGGCGCGCAGCTCGCCGCCGAGCTGGTCGAGGAAGGCCTCGCGCTCCTCGCGCCGCGCGGCGACGCGTTCCGCGATCTCGCGGTAGGCCTGGGGCTCCAGCGCCCGCAGCGCCAGGTCCTCCAGCTCCCGCTTGATGCGGGCCATGCCCAGGCGGTGGGCCAGCGGCGCGTAGATGTCGCGGGTCTCGCGCGCGATGCGCTGCGCGCGCTCGGGCGGGAGGTAGTCGAGCGTCCGCATGTTGTGGAGGCGGTCGGCCAGCTTGATGAAGATCACCCGCAGGTCCTGCGCCATGGAGAGCATCATCCGGCGGAAGTTCTCGGCCTGCGCGCTCTCCGGACGGTCGAAGGAGAGGTTGGAGAGCTTGGTGACGCCCTCGACCAGCGCGGCCACCTCGCCGCCGAACCGCGCCTGCAGATCCGCCGGGCGCACCTCGGTATCCTCCACCACGTCGTGGAGGAGCGCGCCGCACGCCAGCGCGGTGTCGAGCCGTGCCTCGAGCAGCTCCAGCAGGACCCGCGTCACCTCGACCACGTGCAGCAGGAAGGGCTCGCCCGACTCGCGACGCTGGGCGGCGTGCGCCCCGGCGGCGACGTCGAAGGCCTGGCCCGCCCGCGTCCGATCCACGCGGGGCGCACGCTCCTGCAGCGCGGCGAGCAGCTGGCTGCGCAGCCCCTGGATGTCCGGGTCGGGGCTCATGGCAGGCGCAATCCCTTCAACTTGAGCTGGACGCGCTCGGCCCCCTGCCACGTGTCCAGCGTCGGGACGAACGCCAGGTCGCACCGGCCCGCCCCTGCCGCCGCGCGGGCCAGGTGGCCGAGACCGAAGCCGATCGCCTCCTGGGCCACGCCGTCCTGCTCGACCGTCAGCCGCAGGTGCTTGCCGCCTCCCACGGCGCCGGCGGCCCTCACGCCCACCCCCTCGGCGACGAAGGTGGGCTCCGGGTTCTCCAGGCCGTGCGGCGCCAGCCGCTTGAGCCACCCGAGCAGCGCGCGATCGCACGCCGGCAGCGTCAGGGGGCAGTCCACCTCCAGGCGGGGCGCCAGCATCTCGGGATGGAGCCTGCGGCGCGCCAGCTCCTCGACGCGCGCGCGCAGCTCGGGCAGCCGCTCCTCGTCCACCGTGATCCCGGCCGCATAGGTGTGCCCGCCCCAGGAGCGCAGCAGGTCCGCGCAGCCGTCCAGGATCTGCTTGAGGTCCAGCCCCGGGAGGCTCCGGCCCGAGCCGCGCCCGGTGCCCGCCTGGACCGCGACCAGGAGCGCGGGCCGCTGGAAGCGCTCCACCAGCCGCGCGGCCACCACGCCGAGCACGCCCGGGTGCCAGCCGGCGGACCACAGCAGGATGCTGGCGCAGCCGGGCCATCCCAGCTCCCGCTCGACCCGCTCGGCGGCCTCGAGCAGGGTCTGCTCGTCCATGCGCCGGCGGCGGTCGTTGTCCTCCTCCAGGCTCTCGGCGCAATCGCGCGCCTCGGCCGCGTCGCGGGCCTGGAGCAGCCGCAGTCCCTGCTCGGCGTTGCCCAGGCGCCCGGCGGCGTTGATGCGGGGCGCGAGGATGAAGGCCACGTGCCCGCTGGTGATCCGCCTGCCGGTCAGCCCGGCGGCCTGCTTGAGCGCGACGATGCCGTGTCGCGCGCTGCGGTCGAGCTCCTCGAGACCCAGGCGGGCCAGCACGCGATTCTCCCCGACCAGCGGGACCACGTCGGCAATGGTGCCCAAGGCGACCACGTCGAGGTAGGCGCGCAGCGCGTCGCCCTGGTGTGCGATTCCCCGGGCTCGCCACAGGCCCTGGACCAGCTTCAAGGTGACGCCGACCCCGGCCAGCGCCTTGAAGGGATACCGGCAGTCCGCCCGCTTGGGGTTGACCACCGCGCACGCCCCGGGCAGCCGGGAGCCCGGCTCGTGATGGTCGGTGATGATGACGTCGAGCCCGCGCCGGCCGGCGTGCTCCACCGCCTCCAGGGCGGTGATGCCGCAGTCCACCGTCACGACCAGCCGGCACCCGGCGCGGGCGGCCTCGTCCACCGCGCGCGGCGAGAGGCCGTAGCCGTCCTGGGTGCGGTGCGGGATCTTGAGCCGCACCCTTCCCCCCAGGCGTTCCAGCGCCTGTCCCAGCAGGAAGGTGGACGTGATCCCGTCCACGTCGTAGTCCCCCTGGACGAAGATGCCCTCCCCGGCACGCAGCGCGGCGTCGAGGCGCTCCACCGCCCGGGGCAGGCCGGCCAGCTCGAAGGGGTCGAGCAGATCGGAGAGCTGCGGGTCCAGGAACCGCTCGGCCTCGCCCGGCGTCCCCAGGCCGCGGTTCACGAGGACGTGACCCAGGGGGAGGGGCGCCCCCAGCGCTTCGGCCAGCCGGCTGGCGCGCTCCGGATCGTGGCGGGGGTGCGGAACCCAGCGCGGGCTGGCCCGGACCTGCGTCAACATGCGCGTTCCATGGGCAAGCCTCGGACTCTCTTCACTTTGCTCACGGTATCAGCGCCCCGGAGGCGGGGTCAAGAAACGCGCGGGGCGCGGCGGCCGCCCGGAGCTTCGTGCTTGGCCGGCGACACGGTTTCGTGGATCGTGACGACGCGCCGCGGCTCCGCGCGGGGACCACCCGCCGGACCCGCGCGGCCCGATGCCCGAGCGGCCCACCACCGAGGGAGGTCCAGATGCCCGATGCAGGGATCCAAGCCGGCGAGATGTTGGAGCGACTGGAACGAGCAGAGGCACGACTGCGGATGCTGGGCGCGGCGGCGGCGTGCGCCCTGCTCGCCGCCGCGGCCAGCCTGGCGCTGGCGTTCTACGGAACCTCCCCCTTCCGCGCGGCCGGCGCGGCGCGGCGCCCCGGCGTGGTGGAGGCGGGCGGCTTCGTGCTGCGCGACCCCGACGGCATCGTGC
>JBBIHL010000261.1:0-4942 GCA_037447075.1 Candidatus Eiseniibacteriota bacterium
AACCGCTGGAGCTGCCGGAGCTGCTCAAGACCTCGCGGGTGTTGCCCGTGCTGCCGGTGCGGCAGACGGTGCTCTTCCCCTACGCCTTCCTCCCGCTCAACGTGGGGCGCGAGCGCAACCTGAACCTGCTGAAGGACGTGATGGCGGGGGACCGCCTGCTGGCCGTGGTGGCCCAGCGCGACCCGCAGGTGGAGGACCCGGCGCCCGACGCCCTCCACGAGGTCGCCACCTTCGCCACCGTGATCCGCATGGTGCGGCTCCCCGAAGGCGCCATGCACGTGCTCCTGCAGGGGCTGGCGCGCGTCCATCTGGACCGGTTCGAGGCGCGCGAGCCCTTCCTGAAGGCCCGGGTCTCTCCGCTTCCGGACCGCGAGTCGGCCGACGTGGAGAGCCAGGGCCTGATGAAGGCCGCCCTGGACCAGGTGGAGCGCATGGTCGCCATGGTCCCGCAGCTGCCGGGAGAGATCGTGCAGGCCGCGCGCGCCCTGGAATCGCCCTCGCGGCTGGCGGACTTCCTGGCCTCGCTCATCGATCTGCCCGCCGAGGACAAGCAGGCGCTGCTGGAGGAGCTCGACGTCAAGGCCCGCCTCAAGGCGCTGAACGCCGTGCTCGCCCGCGAGCTGCAGGTGATCGAGGTGGGCAAGAAGATCCAGGAGGAGGTCAAGGAGACGCTCGACGAGCGGCAGAAGGAGTTCCTGCTGCGCCAGCAGCTCGAGGCCATCCAGAAGCAGCTCGGCGAGGGCGACGAAGGGCGCCGCGAGCTGGAGGACCTCAAGGCCAAGCTCGACAAGGCCCAGCTGCCTCCCGACGTGCGCAAGGAGGCCGACCGCGAGTTCGGCCGGCTCGCGCGCATCCCCGCCCAGTCCCCGGAGTACACCGTGATCCGCACCTACCTGGAGTGGATGGGGGACATGCCGTGGGCGGTCGCCACCGAGGACAACCTGGACCTGAAGAACGCGCGGGCCGTGCTCGACCAGGACCACTACGGGCTCGACAAGATCAAGGAGCGCATCCTCGAGTATCTGGCGGTGCGCCACTTCAAGCGCGACGCCCGCACGCCCATCCTGTGCTTCGCCGGGCCGCCCGGCACCGGCAAGACCTCGCTGGGGCGCTCGATCGCCCGCGCGCTGGGGCGCAAGTTCGTCCGCCAGTCGCTGGGCGGCGTGCGCGACGAGGCCGAGATCCGCGGGCACCGGCGGACCTACATCGGCGCCCTTCCCGGCAACATCATCCAGGGCATCCGGCGCGCGGGCTCCAACAACCCGCTGTTCATGCTGGACGAGGTGGACAAGCTGGGCGCCGACTTCCGCGGCGACCCCGGCTCCGCGCTGCTCGAGGTGCTCGACCCCGAGCAGAACGTCGCGTTCGTGGACCACTACCTGGACGTGCCGTTCGACCTGTCGCGCGTGCTCTTCATCTGCACGGCCAACTACCTGGACCCGGTGCCGCCCGCGCTGCGCGACCGCATGGAGGTGATCGAGCTGTCGGGCTACACCGACCTGGAGAAGCTCGCCATCGCGCGGCGCCACCTCATCCCCAAGGCGATCCGCGAGAACGGGCTGGAATCGCTCAGCCTGACCGTCGAGGACGACGCGGTGCTCAAGGTGGCGCGCGAGTACACCAGCGAGGCCGGGCTGCGCAACCTGGAGCGCGAGCTGGCCAACCTGCTGCGCAAGACGGCCAAGCTCGTCGCCGAGGGCCAGGACGCGCCCCGCTCGATCGGTGCCGAGCGCGTCCGCGCGCTGCTCGGGCCCGAGCGCTTCACCCAGGAGCGCGCCCAGACCCTGGACGAGCCGGGGGCCGCGCTGGGCCTGGCCTGGACGCCGGCCGGCGGCGAGGTGCTGGTGGTGGAAGCCACCGCCATGCCGGGCAAGAAAGAGCTGATGCTCACCGGGCAGCTGGGTGACGTGATGAAGGAGTCGGCGGTGGCGGCGCTCTCCTACATCCGCTCGCACGCCGAGGCGCTGGGGCTGGACGGCGACATGTTCGAGAACCTGGACGTCCACATTCACCTGCCGGCCGGCGCCATCCCCAAGGACGGGCCCTCGGCGGGCATCACGCTGTGCACCGCGCTGGTCTCGCTGTTCACGCGCCGCAAGGTGCGCCCGGGCATCGCCATGACGGGCGAGATCACGCTGCGCGGGCGGGTGCTGCCGGTGGGCGGCATCAAGGAGAAGGTCCTGGCCGCGCACCGCATGGGCCTCAACACCGTGATCCTCCCGCGCGAGAACCAGAAGGACCTGGAGGACGTCCCGGTGGAGGCCCGCTCGCGCACCATCTTCGCCCCGGTGGACCGCATCGAGCAGGTGCTCGACATCGCGCTGGAGCCCGCGGCGGAGGAGGCGGGCGAGGGCGCCGATGGTCCGGAGGCCGCGTCCGAGGCCGGCGGCGCCCAGTCGCCCGCTCCCACGCAGGAGCCGGCGGCGGCGGCGGCGCGGCGGCCCGTGGGTCGCTAGGCGGACCTCGTCCCCTCCGCCAGGCAGCGCTTGACTTCCTCGTCCCCGACCGGCCCGAACTCGTCGTAGAAGGCGCCCACCGCGCCGAAGTCGTCGGGGATGTAGAGCGCCACCACCTGGTCGGCTACGCACCCCAGGGCGCGCACGCTCTCGCGGGAGGCCACGGGCGCCGCCACGATCACGCGCTTGGCACCCAGGCGCCGCAGCCCGTCCACCGCCGCCAGCATGCTGCTCCCGGTGGCGATGCCGTCGTCCACGACCACCGCGGATTCCTCCGGACCCGGCGGCTCCAGCGGGCCGCCCCGGTAGGCCTCCCGGCGGCGCTCCAGCTCGCATCGCGCGCGCTCCAGGGCCTGGTCGCACCAGTCGCGGCCCACGCGGAAGTGGTCGAGGGTGTCCCACTCCCAGTGAACCCCGTCGCCCTCGGCCAGGGCCCCCACGGCCAGCTCCGGCTCCCCGGGCGCGCCGATCTTGGCGGCGGCCAGGACGTCGAGGCGCGCTCCCAAGGCGTCGGCCACCTCGCGGCCCACCACGACGCCCCCTCGCGCCAGGCCGTAGACGCGGTAGCGGCCGGGCGGCAGCAGGGCGCGCAGCTCGGCCCCCAGGCGCACGCCCGCTTCCACGCGGTCGGCGAAGCGCCCCACGGCCCTAGGCCCGCGCCGCCGGAACCCCCGCGGTCAGCCTCATCACCCGCGGCTGGGCCTGCGCGGCGTAGTCGTCGTACGACATGCGCACGGCTTCGGTGTGGGTGCCGGCGTTGAACACGATCTCCCGGTCGTGGGCGAGGGACTCGTCCACCAGGGTCGGCACGTCGTAGAGGTTGCCGAAGGGCGGCATGCCGCCCACCTCGCAGTCGGGGAAGGCGTCGGCGAACTCCTGCTCGGTCGCCAGGCGGGCCTCGCCGCCCAGCGCCTTGCCGACCAGCGCCAGGTCCACGCGGTCGAGGGCGCGCAGCACGGCCAGGGCGAGCCCCTTGGGGGTCCGCACCACGACGGTCTTGGCCATCTCACGGCCGGGAACGTGCATGCTCTGCGCGATCTCCTGGGCCGTGAATGCCTGCGAGTGGGTGACGACGACGTACTTGACCTTGCGGGAATCGAGAAAGTCGCGGAGACGTTTGCAGACGGACATGGCGCCGTCCTCCTTCCCGGTCCAAGTGGTGTGTGGGGGATCCCGGGGGCGTGGCGGAGGTGGCCGGACTCCGGCGCTCGCAGCGTAGACCCGGCGGCAGGGAGTGGCAAGCGCCGCCGCCGGACTGGTCGTCCGGGCCGGCGCCGGGCGCGGCGGCTACCGCGGCGATCGCCCCGGGAACAGCTCCAGCACCCGCACGGTGGGCGAAGCGAACACCACGCGGGCCAGGCTGTCCGTGCCGAGCAGCGTGGGGCTCGCCATGCCTCCCCCCAGCGAGGCGTCCTGCCAGAGGTAGAGCGGCCACGGGTAGCGCGAGAGCAGCGCCAGCGTGTCCGGGGTGAGCGGGCGCGGGGAGAGCGCGGCGGCCTGGAGCGCCTCGCGACGCTTCAGCTCCGCCCAGACCGCTGGCGGCGCGGGCGGACGCGTCGAGCCGGGGTAGAACGTGGCGCGGTAGAAGAACTCCGCCGGGCCCAGGAACAGGCGGCGCTCGCCAAAGACCAGGAGCGGCTCGTTGCTGAAGGGCCGCGGGGCCTGCAGCAGGACCGCGTCGCGCGGCGAGTGGTCCCGCACCCAGCGCAGCGCCGCCTCCTCGTCGCGGGTGAAGAGCCAGACGCCGGGGGCGCGGTCGCCGATGAACAGCTCGCGCGGCGGCCGGCGGTCCCCGAGGAAGGCTCGCGCGGTGACGGCCGCTGAGAGCAGTGCGCCCAGCAGCACGAGCGTGACCGCCGCGCGTGGCAGGCCCCCCCGCCTCCAGGCCGAGTCGAGCGCGGGTCCGGCGGCCGCGGCGAGCAGGGTGAAGATCGGGAAGTAGAGCTTCTCCTCGGCGGGGCCGGGCAGATCGAAGAACAGGTAGGGAACGACCAGCCCCAAGAGCACGCCGGTCGCGAGCCTGCGCGTCTCCGCCGCGAGCCGGGGCCGGCCCAGGACCCCCGCCAGCGCGATCGGTCCCATCGAGAACAGGAGGCCGGCCACGTTCGGGGTGGAGAGGTGCCACCTCATGAGCTGACCCCCACCGGACTGGAGCGTGACCGAGTTCAGATACGGCCGGGCCAGAACCCACGCGGCCAGGGCGGTGCCCCCGAGCAACGCGGCCTGGGCGCCGGCGCCGATGCGGTCCTTGCGGGCCAGGCCGGGCAGGGCCGCGGCCACGCCGGCGCCGAGCGCCACGCCCAGCGCCAGGGCGACGAGCGTGTGCCAGTGCAGCAGCGCGCAGAGCAGCACGCCCAGCAGCACCGTGTTCCTGGGCCGCGGGCGGCGCCACACCTCGCACAGCACGGACAGGCACAGCGCCGTCAGCACCAGGGCGAAGTTGAACGCGGTCGGCGTCCACCAGCGGGCCAGCAGGCTCGACTGGA
>JBBIHL010000262.1:0-4930 GCA_037447075.1 Candidatus Eiseniibacteriota bacterium
GGCGCCGACGGCGTTCCACGCGGCCCTGCGAGTGGCGTGCACGGACCCCAGTGTACGTGCCCGCCGAGACGCCGGCAACGCGGGCGGGGGTTGCGGCTCGCCGCCGCGGCCCCTGGGGGCGTGCAAATGCCCTTGCGCGCGGCCCCGCCGCTGCTAGAGTCGCCCCCTGCGCCGCGTGGCGAGAGCGCCCCGGCGAGAGAAGCGGAGGTGCCGCCCATGTCGGTGCAGTGGAACTGGGTGCTGGTGGTGGCCGGCGCCCTGCTCATCCTGGTCGAGGTCGCCCTGGGCGGCTTCGCCGGGTTCGATCTGGTGCTGATCGGCTCGGCGTTCCTGCTGGGCGGCGCGCTCGGCCTGCTGCTCCACAACGCCCCGCTGGGCTTCATGGTCGCGAGCGTGCTCTGCCTGGCCTACATCGCGCTCGGCCGCCGCTGGATGCGGGCCCGGATGCAGACCCGGCAGACGGCGAGCAACGTGGACGCGCTGGTGGGCCAGAGCGGCGTGGTCACCGTGCGCGTGGCCCCGCACCAGCCCGGGCAGGTCAAGGTGCGCGACGAGGTCTGGCGCGCCGTGCCCGCGTCGGGCGTGCCGGGTCCCTTCGAGCCGGGCGCCGTGGTCACGGTGGCCGGAGTGGACGGCGTGACCCTTCACGTGAGGTGAGTGCGATGAACGGTCCTCTGGGTGCGATCGGGATGTTCCTCTTCATTGTCCTCCTGTTCATCGCCCTGATCTCGCTGGCCCGCTCGGCGCGGGTGGTGGCCCAGTTCGAGAAGGGCCTCATCCTGCGGCTGGGCCGCTACCGGGCCACCGCCAACTCCGGGCTCACCTTCCTGGTGCCGGTGGTCGAGGACATGATCAAGGTGGACATGCGGGAGCGCGTGATCAACGTGGAGCCGCAGAAGGTGATCACCAAGGACAACGTCTCGGTGACGGTGGACGCCGTGATCTACTACCGCATCATCGACCCGGTGAAGGCCACCTTCGAGGTGCAGAACTTCGCCTACGCAGCCACCACGCTGGCCCAGACCAACCTGCGCAACCTGATCGGCGACAAGACGCTCGACGAAACGCTGGTGGCCCGCGACACGATCAACGCCAACCTGCGCAACGTGCTCGACGAGGCCACCAACACCTGGGGCGTGAAGGTGACGCGCGTCGAGGTGCAGAAGATCGACCCGCCCGCCGACATCACCGAGGCCATGTCGCGGCAGATGAAGGCGGAGCGCGACAAGCGGGCGGCCATCCTGGAGTCCGAGGGCGTCAAGCAGTCCCAGATCCTGCAGGCGGAGGGCGTGAAGCAGTCCGAGATCCTCAAGGCCGAGGGCGACGCGCAGGCGCGCATCACGCGCGCCAACGCCGAGGCCAAGGCCATCGAGGTGGTCTCGACCGCGGCCGAGACCTTCTTCAAGGAGCGCGCCGAGGTGAGCAAGCGCCTGGACGTCCTCAACCACGTGCTGTCGCAGCAGACCAAGTTCATCGTGCCGGCCGGCTCCGATCTGGTGAACGTGCTGGGGCTGGACGACAAGAGCGTGATTCCGGTGAAGAAGTAGGGACCCGCGGCCCCAGGGCCCACCCCCCCGCGATGGCCGCCGAGCCCCGCGCCGTCCGCTGGTCGCGTCGGGTCGCCGCCCTGTGCGCGCTGGCGTTCATCGCCCTCTACCTGGCGGTGGCCGTGGCGCGCCTCCGCTACCCCTTCGAGCTGGAGTGGATGGAGGGGGCCTCGGCGGATGCGGTCGCCCGGGTGCTCGCCGGCCGGACGCTCTACGCCGCGCCCTCGCTCGCGTTCGTGCCGCTCAACTACCCGCCGGTCTACTTCTACCTGGCGGCGGCGGTGTCGAAGCTCACCGGCCCGGGTTTGCTGCCGCTGCGGCTGGTGTCGCTGCTGTCGTCGCTGGGCTGCATGGGCGTGCTGTTCGCCATGGCGCGGCGCGAGGCGGGGACGGCGCACGCGGGGCTGCTGGCCGCCGGGCTCTTCGCCGCCACGTTCCGCGTGGCCGGCGCGTGGTTCGACATCGCGCGGGTGGACTCCCTCTTCCTCTTCCTGTTCCTGTGCGCGATGGCTCTGGTGCGCTTCGGCGGGGCCGGCGTGCGGGCGCAGGTCCTCGCCGGCCTGTGCCTGGCGCTCTCCTTCTTCACCAAGCAGGGCGCGCTCGCGGCCCTGCCGGTGATGCTGCTGTGCCTGCTGCCCGGGCGCAGGCGCATGGTCTTCCTCGCCACGGCCGCCGTGGCCATGGCCGGCGGCACGCTGCTGCTCGACCGCCTGCACGCGGGGTGGTACCGCTACTTCCTCTACGAGCTTCCCGCCCGCCACGCCTGGAACGCGGCCGCCGCGGCCACCTTCGCCCTGCGCGACCTCCTCCGGCCGCTGCCGATCGCGTGCCTGCTCGCGCTCATCCCGGCGTGGGCGTCGCGGCGGCGCGAGGAAGGGCGCGACGGGCTGTTCTTCGTCGCGCTCGCCCTGGGCTCCGTGGGCATCTCGGGGCTCTCGCGCCTGCAGCCTGGCGGCTGGGACAACGTGCTCATGCCGGCCTACGCCTCGCTCGCGCTGCTGTTCGCCCTGGGAGCGGAGGCGGCGCGCCGGCCGCCGGGCGCGGGGGACCGCGGCGGGCCCCGGGTCCTGGTGAACCTGGCCTGCGCCGTCCAGCTGGTGATGCTCGCCTACAACCCCGGGGCGCAGATCCCCACGGCGCGCGATCGAGCAGCGGGAGAGGCGCTGGTCCGCGCGCTGTCCGCGGTGAAGGGCGAGGTCTTCGTGCCCTACCACGGCTACCTGCCCACGCTGGCCGGCAAGCGCGGCTACGCGCACATCTGGGGAATGGACGACGTGATCGAGCGCGATCCCGTGCGCGGTGGCGTGCTGCGCGACGAGGTCGTGGCCGCGCTGCGCGAGCGGCGCTTCGCCGCGGTGGTGGTGGAGTCCGACATGATCGAGTCGCGCAGCTGGCTGCTGGACGAGGCCGAGCGCGACTACGCGCGGGCAACACCGGCGGTGGCGGACCGCGGCGCGTTCTGGCCGGTGACCGGCATCCGCACGCGGCCCGAGTGGATCTACCTGCCGCGCCCCGCAGGCGGACCCTAGCGCTTCTCCTTCACCGCGCTCGCGACCTCCGCCGGCACCGTCTCGGCCCAGGCGAAGTCGGGCTCCTTGCGCATCGGGCGCGCGAGCGCCACCTCGGGGTCGTGCTCCAGGCACACCCAGGCCCCCTCGTCGCAGGCGCGCTCGAGGAACGCGGTCTTCTCCTCCATGGTGCGCAGCGGCTCCACGTCGTAGCCCATCACGAACGGCACGCGCACGTGGGTGGCGGTGGGGATGAGGTCGGCCACGAAGTAGAGCACCGTGCCGCCGCCCTCGACGCGGACGAACTGCTGTCCCCGGGTGTGGCCTGCCGCGGTCCAGGTGGTGATCCCCGGCCAGGGGGACTGGGGGCCCTCCCAGAGCGTGAGGACGCCCGCCTCCATGAGCGGCACGAAGTTCTCGGGCAGGTAGGAGGCCCGCTCGCGGGGGTTGGGGCGCGAGGCGTTCTCGTAGTTGGCGCGCTGCACGTAGTAGCGCGCGCGGGGCAGGCGCGGCACCAGCCGGTCGCCGTCGCGCTTCGTCGCCCCGCCCGCATGGTCGAAGTGCAGGTGGGTGAGCACGCAGTCGGTCACGTCCTCCACCGTGAGCCCGCGCGCCGAGAGCGCGCCCTCCAGCGTGCAGCGCGAGTGGTCTACCGCGTAGATGTCCTCGTACTTGGGAGTGAACTTGTGCCCGATGCCGGCGTCCACCAGGATGCGCCGCCCGTGGCCTTCGAGCAGCAGCAGCCGCAGCCCCAGCCGGATGCGGTTGCGCTCGTCGGCCGGGTTGGTCCTGGCCCAGAGGGTCTTGGGCACCGTGCCGAACATGGCGCCGCCGTCCAGGCCGAAGATGCCGGATTCCAGGGTGCAGGCGCGATAGGGGCCCAGGTCGAGGGCGGGCATGGGATGGGCAGGGTCGTCCGGACGATGTCCGGCGCTCACTCCGCGAAGGCCGCCAGGGCTTCGTCCTGGGTGTCGCGGTGGTCGAAGACCATGATGAGCTTCATCATTTCGAAGATGCCGCGGTTTCGCTTCCCCAGGCAGCAGAGCTTGACCTCCCCGCCCCGGTTCTTGTAGTGCACATGGCCCTGGATGAGCGCCCCCAGGGCGGGCGTGGTGAGCAGCCCGCACTCGGCCATATTGACGATGAGGCGCCGGTTCCCTCCGGCGGCCTCGTCCATGATGGCCTTGGCCAGATCGTCCGTCTCCTGGCCGCCCAGGTAGTCCCCGCTCATGTAGAGCTTGACGATGGTTCCCACGACCTTGCGCTTCAATGCCATGACGCGGCCTCCCGGCCTGGCTCTCCGGATGCGGCCCAACGCGGCGCGTACGCGGGAGCCCGGAGTTCGGACGGCGACGCTCCCGCGGTTCTCCGGGGACCGCCGCCCACGTCCCCTGCGCCGACCCCTTTGACGCTACGCCTTGGCGCCCACCTTCGAGAACGCGGCGAGCGCACCCTCCTCCGTGTCGTGATGGTCGAACAGCATGATGAGCTTGGTGAGGACGAAGATGGCCTTGACCCGCTTTCCCAGCCCGCACAGCTTGACCTCCCCGCCCTTGGTCTTGTAGCGGACGTAGGCGCGCGTCAGTACGGCGATGGCGGTGGAGTTCAGCGCCTCGCAGTCGGCCATGTTCACGAGCAGCTTCGAGTTCGGGCCCGACGCGACGTCCAGGATGGTCTTCTCCAGCTCGTCCGTCTCCTCGCCGCCGAAGAAGCTGCCCCTGGGGTATACGATGACGACGTCCCCGTTTTCCTTGCGACGCACGGACATGACACGACCTCCCGCGGGGGGATGGGGAGCGCGACCGCCAAGTGTGGGCCCGCCGCCCGGGGCGCGCTTCGCGGCGACCCGCCGGCCCCGGTCCCCGCGCCGGGAAG
>JBBIHL010000263.1:0-4890 GCA_037447075.1 Candidatus Eiseniibacteriota bacterium
GGCGCCAGGTTCTTGTTCACCCGGAACAGGTTCCCGGGGTCCCAGCGGGTCTTGACCTCCGTCAGCCGCTCGAGGTTCGCGCCGTAGGCGGCCTGGACCCGCTCGCCGCCCTCCTCCTCGGTGAGGAAGTTCACGTAGGTGCCGCCGGTGGAGTGGCCCCGCATGTCCCGCCAGGCGGCGCGCGCCCACTCCACGTTCGCGGCGTCGTCCTGCGGCTTCTCCCACGAGGCCGCGATGTTGAGCACCACGGCGGCGTCCCGGTTCCCGACCGCGGAGTGGTCGTTGGGGTGCCGCTCCAGCGCGCCCCCGATGGGGAAGAGGATGATCGCGGAATGAGGAGAGGTGAAGCGCTTGCCGTGCTCCACGATCTTGCCCAGCAGCTCGGCCGGCACGCGCGCCAGGTACTCCGACTTCCAGTAGTAGCGCCGCCCCTTGGGCTGGGTGGCATCGAGCAGGCTCTGCTGGGTCAGGTAGGGCCGCCGCTGGATGATGTCGCCCACGGGGGCGCCGAACACCTTGAGCGAGGCCAGCTGCCGCTCGCCCGCCTCGACCGGGCCGGAGTGGCAGGCCACCAGGGCGATGATCGGCTTTCCGTGCATCTCCTTGGGCAGCCAGGGCGCGGGCGGGGCCGGCCGGAAGATCGCCGCGCAGGTCAGCTCGGGGGGCGCCTGGTCGATCAGCGTGCGGTACATCTCGAGCACCTTGGGCGCCTCGTCACCGCGCCAGGCGATCGCGCCCCCGACGATCTCGGGCCCCACCGGATAGAGCCGGTACTCGAATCCGGTCACCACCCCGAAGTTCCCACCGCCGCCCCGCAGGCCCCAGAACAGGTCCGGGTGCTCCCGCTCGGAGGCCCGCACGAGCCGGCCCTCCGCGGTCACGACCTCCAGCGAGAGCAGGTTGTCGGAGGTCCAGCCGAACCGTCGCGTGAGGTAGCCGAAGCCGCCGCCCAGGGTGAGCCCGGCGATCCCGGTGTTGGAGACGAAGCCCAGCACCGCGGCCAGGCCGTGCAGCTGGGTCTCGCGGTCCACGTCGCCCAGCAGGCAGCCCGCCTGCGCCTGCGCGGTGCGGGCGGCCGGCTTCACCCACACGCCCCGCATGAGCGACAGGTCCAGCATCAGCCCGCCGTCGCAGGCCGCGAGCCCCGCGATGTTGTGCCCCCCGCCCTTGATGGAGAGCAGGGCTCCGTGCTCCCGGGCGAAGCTCACGCAGGCGAGCACGTCGGCCACGCCCAGGCAGCGCGCGATCGCGGCGGGCCGGCGGTCAATCATCGCGTTCCACAGGGCGCGCGATTCGTCGTAGGCGGGTTCGCCGGGGAGCAGCAGGGACCCGCGCAGCCGCGGGCGGAGGCCCTCCAGCGCGTCCGGCCTCACCTGTGCATCGGTCGCAACCTTGGCGTTCATGGGCACCTCATCGTTAGGGAGTGAACCGCCGCTTCTCCACGATCACGGCCAGGGTCTGCGGCCCCAGCGTGAACCCGGCGCGGAACTCGCCCTCCACGCCCACCCGCGCGCCCTGGCGCGGCGCGCCGCCGCTTTCCGTCACCACCGGGAGCCTGCCGGTGCCGTCGTCCACCTCGTAGGCGCCGTAGCCGAGCACGCCCACCGAGGTGCTAACCGTCCCGGACACGCGCACCGTCTGCTTGTCGTAGCGGGCGGGGTCGTCCAGCAGGGTCGCGATCGGGGTGACCGAGCCGCCCCTGCAGCCGGCGAGCGCGGAGAGGATCAGGCCCGCCGCCACGGCAGCCACCGGATGCTCCATTCGGGTCTTCATGACGCCTCCGTCCTTCGGGGAGCGATGCGAATCCTGCGCAGGAGCTAGGCCCTCCCGAGCAGCACCACGCCCGACAGGCGCGTGAAGCTCTCGCGCTGCTTGCGGGGAAGGATGCGCTCCAGCGCCAGCCACGGCCAGGCCGGCGAGATCATGCGCTTGAGCCGCTTGGCCTCGGTCCATACGCTGCGGAACTCGAGCTCGCGCCACCCGTGCGCGGCGAAGAACTGCGTGCCCTCCGCGGGGGCGAACTGCATGCGGGCGCCGCCGCGCGCCAGGTGCCGCCTCCAGCGGCGCTCCATCATCTTGAGCACCCGCGGGGAGGCCAGGTCCATCAGCCACCAGCGGAAGGTCGGCTGGGCGTGGAGGTCGGCCGCCAGCGCCGCCACCTGGTCGGGAGCCAGGTAGACGAGCAGCCCCTCGCTCACCACCAGCACCTGCCGGGCCGCAGCGCCGACGCGGGCGAACAGCTCCTGCCGGCGGGCCGCGTCGGCCAGGTCGAGCGGCACGTACTCCAGCGCGCAGGCGGGCTGCTCGCCGGCCAGCTCGCGCCGCTTGTAGTCCTGGATGCCGGGCAGGTCCACGTCCACCCAGCGCAGGCGGGAGGGAAGCGGCAGGCGGTAGGCGCGAGCGTCGAGCCCGGCCGCCAGGTTGATCACGGTGTCGGCGCCGTCGCGCGTCGCCACCCGCTGGATGATCTCGTCCATCACGCAGGTGCGCACGATCATGGGCCAGGCGTTGGCCTTGCCCTGCGGCATGGCGTTGACGATGGCCTGGCCGCGCTCGCCCGCGAGCCTGCGCGCGTAGGGGTCCCGGAAGTGGGCGTCGGGCCGCTCGGTCTCCATGGCGCGGTAGACCGCCACCCAGCGCGCGGTGTCGGAGATGTGCTCGATCGGAGCTTCCACCGGTATCTATCGCAGGCTCCCCGCCGCCGCGCCGGCCGGGGCCTGGGCGGCCTGCGGGGAGAGCCTCCAGCCCATCAGCTCGGCGATGATGCGGGCGACGTCGGTGTTGTCGTGCACGCCCCGGAAGCGGGTGCTCCCCGGACCGAAGGCGTGCAGGCCCACGTCGGCGGCCGTGTGCCCGCCGGTGGACCACGCCACCAGCGCCCGGCGGCTCTCCACCTCGCCGATCGCGGTGGCGATCCCCCGGTTGGCCGAGACCGCGGCGTTCACGAGCCCCAGCTCCTCCTCGGTAGGCGCGGCACCGCCGTAGCGCCCCAGCACGTCCCGGGTGGGCCGGCCGGCGCGGATCAGGTCGGCCATGCGCGCCGCGGAGGCGGTCACCGCCCGCAGCGCCTCCGGCCGCAGCTCGTAGACGCTCTGCTCGCCGATGCGCCGCCCCAGCGAGAGCCCGCCGGTCTCGTGGTCGGCGGTGGCCACCACCAGGGTGCGGCCGTCGCGGCGCGCGAAGTCCAGCACGGCCCGGGCGGCCTCGTCGTACTCGAGGAGCTCCTGCACGTGGGCGGCCGGATCGTTGGCGTGGGCCGCGTGGTCTATCCGGCTGCCTTCCACCACCAGGAAGAACCCGCGGGGGTTGCCGCGCAGCAGGGCGATCGCCTTGCGCGTCATCTCCGGCAGGCTGGGCTCGGCGGTGCCGTCGCGGTCGAGGACGAAGCTCATGTCGTCCATGGCGAAGAGCCCCAGGACCGGGGCCCGCTCCACGCGGGCCAGCTCGCCGCCGGTCTGCACGCAGGCGTAGCCGCGGCTGCGGGCCCGCCGCACCAGGTCCACCCCGTCCTTGCGCGCGCCCCCGGCCGAGGCCGGCAGGAACCAGCGGCGCCCGCCGCCGAGCAGCACGTCCACGCCGCGCTCCAGCTCCTGGACCGCCACGCTGTCCTCCGAGCCGCGGTTCATGACGTGGGCGGCGAAGGCTCCCGGGGTGGCGTCGGTGATGGTGCTCTTGGCCACCAGCCCGGTGGCCAGCCCTCCGGCCTCGGCCTCCTCCAGCAGGGTGGTGACGCGCCGGCCGGTCGTGTCCACCCCCAGCATGTGGTTCCCGGTCTTGACCCCGCTGGCCAGCGCCGTGGCTCCCGCGGCGGAATCGGTGATGTGGGAGGTGGCCGAGCCGGTCGTGGCCGCGCCCACCAGGATGCCGTCCAGCGCCAGGGGTCGCTGGCCCACGAGGCGCGCCAGGGTCATGCTGGCCGGGCCGCAGCCGTCGGCGATCAGGAGGATGACGCGGGTGGGGCGGTCCGGGCTGGCGGCCGGGGCGGCGCCCGCCGCCCCGGCCGGCGCCAGGGCCAGGCAGCACGCAACCAGCAGGTGAAGCACTCGGAGCATCGGGTCTCCCGGGCGATGCCGGCCGGACCCGCCCATGGGGCCGGTGTCCCGGCGCGGCCAGCCGGGCGGCGGGGCGAAGCGTGCGCCTTGCGCCGGCGCCGCGCGACTCTACTTCAAGAGCACCCGGCGCACCACCACCTGGGCACCGGCGGCGACGCGCACCCAGTAGATGCCGGGATGGAATGCGGCGGCGTCCCAGGCGCCGCGCCCCCGGGCGACCCGGCGGCCGGTCATGTCGAACACCTCGAAGCTGGGCTCCAGGGGGGCCGAGGCGCGCAGGGTGTCCCCGCCCACGGGCGGGACGGGCGAGAGCTGGAACTGCCTGCGGGCGGGGCAGCCCGCCCCGGCGGCGTTGCTCGCCCAGGCTTCCACCCAGTAGAAGCCGGCGGGCAGGATCCACGAGAAGCTCACCCGCGAGCCAGGAGCCATCCCGGGCAGGCTGTCCTCCTCCATGAAGCGAAAGCCGGAGTCCAGCAGCCGGGCGTGCGCCGTCATGGTCGAGGTCGCCGGGGCCACGGGCGCGCAGCCGGCGTCCCTCAACTGCCGGGGCGTGGTGTAGCTGCCCTGCAGGGTCGCGGCCAGGACCAGGCCTGGGAGCATGCGCCCCGGATTCCTTTCTAGAACCGTCCCGCCGGCGTCGCCGATCCCTGGCGCGGCCATCCCGGGCGGCCGGCGCGCGCAAGCCCGCGCCGGCGAGGGAGGGCGAGATCCGACGGTGCGTGATGGAAACGTGGTGCCCGGCAACTCGCCGCCCGGCCCGGGTCCCGCCTGCACGGCCGTCCCGGGGAGTGGACGGCCGCGGCGGCGTTGGGGTCGGCAACGCCGTCCGGCGGCACCG
>JBBIHL010000264.1:0-4859 GCA_037447075.1 Candidatus Eiseniibacteriota bacterium
GCGGATCGGGACCGAGGCGGTGGCGCAGCGCGGCCGGCTGGCGGAGGGCAAGTGGCTGGTGACCGACGGCGCCGCGCGCGCGCGCATCCGCGTGGGGCGCATCGGCGAGGTGGAAGTGGAGCCCAACACGCGCATCCGCCTGGTCCGCGCGCGGGACGACGAGCACCGGCTGGCGCTGCGGCGCGGCACGGTGCACGCGGCGGTCATGGCGCGGCCGCGGTTGTTCTTCATCGAGACGCCGGCCGGGGTGGCCGTGGACCTGGGCTGCGCCTACACCCTGGAGGTGGACGAGCGCGGCGAGGGGCGCCTGCGGGTGACGGTGGGCTGGGTGGCCTACGAGCGGGGGGGGCGCGAATCGGTCATCCCGCGGGGCGCCATGTGCCTGACCCGGCCGCGGCTGGGGCCGGGCACGCCGTTCTTCGGCGACGCCTCGGGGGAGTTCCGCGCCGCCCTCTCGCGGCTGGACTTCGAGAAGCCCTCCGACGCCGGGCGCGCGGTGGCCCTGGCCACGCTGCTCGCACAGGCGCGCCGGCGCGACGCGCTGACCTTGTGGCATCTGCTCACGCGCGTGCCCTGGAGCGACCGCCCGCTGGTCTACCAGGCGCTGGCGGCCCTGGTGCCGCCGCCCCCGGGCGTGACGCCCGAGGCCGCGATCTCCGGCGACCGGCGGGTGCTCGACCTGTGGTGGGACCAGCTGGGGCTGGGCGAGAGCCGCTGGTGGCGGAAGTGGAAGGCCAAGAAGCCGCTGCCCTGGGGATAGACGTGTTAACGCCCTGCCGGCTCGCCGCGTCTGTGTCCGCGGCACGCGGGCGGCGGGCGGCGTGATCCCCACGGCGCCCGGGCCCGCGACGACGCGGCCGAAGCCGCGGAGGTATCCACCATGTCGCGCAGGATCATCCCCTCGCTGGCGGCGTTCGCGCTGCTTCCCATCGCCGCCGTTCCCGCACTCGCCGGCGGGCCGCCCTCCTTCAGCTTCGAGGCGCCGGGCGCGGCCTCGGACGCGGTGCTCGTGGTCCACGCCTACAGCTGCCACGCGCCCACCGGGGCCGCCGTCACCGCCCGCGCCGAGGGGCTGGTGGACGGAAGGCGCCGGTCCATCCCGCTCAAGCTCACGCGCACCGGCCAGCCCGGCATCTACGAGGTGCGCCGCCAGTGGCCGGCCCGGGGCTCCTGGGTGCTGACCTTCAGCGTGAACCGCGGCGGAATGGCCACCGCGCTGGTCAAGCTGGGGCCGGCCGGCGAGCCGGTGTTCGAGGCGGCGGGAGGTGGCGCGGCCCGCGAGTTGAGCGGACGCTGCCTGCGAACCGTATACGGCAAGGTCGCCGCCCGGGAGATCGAGGCGGCCTTGGCGGCGCGAGTCGGGAGTTGAGGTGGCCGAAACTGGCCGGGGCGGGGCGCGGGCGACCGTCGCCCCGCCGCCGCGTCAGGGGAGCGTCAAGAGAAGCGGGTGGCCGGCGCAGGCGCCGCTTGATGCTTGATTCTCTCCCGGCCGGGGGTGGATGCTTGCTGTAGCTCCCCGGTCGGTCAGGGCCGCGCTCCCCGAGAGGAGGGGACCATGCTCTTCCGCTCGATCACCTGGCGCGTCGCCGGCCGCGCCTTGCTCGCGATCGTGCCGGCCGCGCTGCTGGCCGCGGCGATCGCCCAGCCCGCCCAGGCGCACCCACGGCGGCACTTCGGCTACTGGAGCGGTGGCTACCACCGGCCATACGCGCGGGCACGGCACTTCTACGCTCCGGTGTATCACCCGCGGTTCGCGCCGGCTCCGCGGCTCGCGTTCCACTTCGCCGTGACCAACGCACCTCCTTATGGCTACCGCTACTACGACCCCTACTGCCGCCGGTCCTTCTTCACCCTGGACCTCTTCCTGGCGCATGCGCACCGGCACCCCCGCGTGGTCCGCGTGCTGGCGCTGGAGGCGGGGTATCCGTCGTACGCGCTCTGCTACCAGGGCGGGAGGTGGGTGTACTGGGATTGAGGATGAGTTGACCGCGCGCGAATGCCGGAAGCCGGAGCAGGTGGCTGCTCCGGCTTCCGCGTCCTGGCGGCCTACTCCAGCACCACCTTCTTCTCGCCGACCCGGCCTCCCTGCACCAGCCGCACGAAGTAGACGCCCTTCCCCATTGCCACGCCGTCATCGTCCCGGCCGTCCCATTGCGCGGCGAAGGTGCCCGGCGCGGCGTCCTGGTCCACCAGGGTGCGCACCGCGCGCCCCTGGACGTCGTAGACCTTGAGGGTCACCCGGCCGCGCGCCGGTATTTCGAACTCCAGGCGGCTCGCCGCCGCGGGGTTCGGGCCCCGGAGGCTCAACCCCAGCGGCCGGGCGGCGCCGGCGGGCTCGAGGCCCTGGGCCTCGGCGCTCTGGTCGCCGGGCGACACGATGGCCTCGTCACCGTCCCCCGCCTCCGCATGCAGGCTGGCCGGCGACCTGCCGTGCTGCTTGGGGTGGTGGCTGTGGCGGAACGGGTTGTGCGGCGGTGCCACGTAGGGGAACTCGGCGAGGAACGGCTTGTCGTTGAAGTCAATGCCGTCCCCGAGCTGGTTGTTGGGCGCGACGTTGAAGTCGGGCGTGAAAGGCGTGGCCCCCGCCACCACCCGCTCGGCGATGTCCACCACGTCGTCAGCCAGCCGCCGGCCGTTGGGGAAGCCGGCCACGTCGCCGCCCAACAGCCCGAAGCGGCTGGGCGTGTGGGCCGGCGGGATGGTCAGGTTCAGCCGCAGCATCTCGCACGGCACCTGGCTCGGGTTGCTGGGCTGGTTGAGCCCGGGGATGCCGGTGAGGAACACGGCCACCAGGTCGTTGCGGTCGCCCGGCGGGGTGGGGATGCCGTAGAGCGCGGTGAACAGCCCGGCGAGCTCGGGGTGCAGGACGTAGTTCAGGAACGCCCCGTCGCCGGTGGGCTTGGTGGCGTTGAACCTGTCCTTGTCCTTGAGCGGGATCACCACCTCGTTGACCAGCGGCATGCCCAGGCGCGAGACCTGCACCTCCCCGCCGCTGGTGCCGATCGTGCCGTCGCCGTTGAGCGTCCGCACGGCGGGGCGCTCGGCCGAGTCGTAGATGCCGATCACGCCGTTGTCCGCCCCCGGCGCCTGGCCGTCGCGGGTGAGCAGGTTCATCGGCACCTGGAGCACGATGGACATCACGTTGAAGCCGCCCACGCCGTCCACGCCCTTGCCCTTGTTGCCGGGCACCTTGCGGATGGTGAGCAGGTCGAAGATGGCGGCCAGGTCCACGAAGAAGGGGTCGTCGCGCGGCCCCACGAACACCCGGCTGCCGTCGGGGAGCGTGCGGGCGGCCTCGCTCGCCAGCGCCTCGTAGTCGGGCATCGAGGTCGGACCCACGAAGTTGGGCGCCACCGGGAGCCCGTCCGCCAGCACCGTCTCCACGCCGTTCACGATGCGGGTGATGCGGTAGGTCTGGTAGACGTTGAGCGTGGCGTCGCCGATCGAGCGCACCACGCCGGTGTTGTAGAGGAAGGTGTCGGGGTTGCGCCGGTTGGTCGTGAACTTGAACTCGTAGCGGATGTGGTCCTGGCAGTCGCCGACATTGTCAATGTTGATGTAGTAGAAGGCGTCGTCGTCGAAGCCGTAGAAGTTGGGGCCGCCGTTGGGCTCCAGCAGCGGGATCCAGTTGCCCACGAACGTCACGGCATCGGGGCGGTCCTGGGCCACGAACGCGTAGAGGTCGGTGTCGTCGGCCAGGCGGTCCTTGGCGGTGCCGGGCGCCTCGCTGTGGCTGGAGGCCAGGGCGGCGCCGGCGCCGAGCAGCAGCAGCAGCGCCAGGCCGAGCGCGGGGATGGGGCGACGCATGGCGGGGTTCCTTTCTGCGCCGAGGGCGCGGTTGGGGTCGGCCGGCGCGGGGACGGGCTCCGGCCCGGGTGACGCCCCTACTACGGCGTCGTCCGGCGAACGGATGAGCCCGGCCCGCACGGGGCGGCGGCCCACGCGGCCGGCGGCGGCACCCTTCCTTGTTGGCGGCGGGCCGAGCGTCTATGGTTCCGCCGCATCGGAGGCCCGGGCTGCACCCGGCGCCGTTCCCCTCGCCTCGCCCTCGTCCGGCGGACGCCGCAATCCGTAGACGGGGACGAGGGCACCGTGGAGAGGCCGGACTGGAGCGATGAGCACTCAAGAGCGCGACCTGGAGTGTCTGCTGCGCGTCCAGTCGGGCGACGCCCGCGGGCTCGAGGAGCTCTACGACCGGCACAGCCCGCTACTCTACTCGGTGGCCCTGCGCATCCTGCGGCAGTCCGCGGACGCGGAGGAGGTCTTGGCGGAGTCCTGGCTGCAGGTCTGGAGGCGTGCGGCCAGCTACGAGCCGCGGCGGGGCACCGTGACGGCCTGGCTGCTCACCGTGGTCCGCAGCCGGGCCCTGGACCGCTACCGCAGCCTGGCCTCGCGCCGGCGGGCGGAGGAGAAGGCCGGTGCCGAGCCGGCGGGCGCCCCGGCCGACCCCGCCGCCTCGGCGCAGCAGCGGCAGCTGCACGAGCGCGTGACGCAGGCCCTCGGGGCGCTGCAGCCCCAGCAGCGCCAGGCGCTGGAGCTCGCCTACTTCGGCGGGCTCTCGCAGAGCGAGATCGCCCGGCGGCTGGACGCCCCGCTGGGCACGGTGAAGTCCTGGACGCGCCAGGCGCTGCTGCGCCTGCGCGACCTGCTGCCGCAGGAGGAGTGGGTGTGAGCCCGCATCGCGACGAGCACCTGGACCTGTGCGCGGGCTACGCGCTGGGCGTCCTGGAGGAGGCGGACCGCCGCGCCCTCGAGGAGCACCTGGCCGAGGGCTGCGAGGCGTGCGAGGCGGCGCTGCGCGACTGCTCGGCCGGCGTGGCGGCGCTGGCGGCCTCGGCCCCTCCGGCGACCCCGAGCCC
>JBBIHL010000265.1:0-4841 GCA_037447075.1 Candidatus Eiseniibacteriota bacterium
ACCCGGGGTTCAGGGTGAGCCGCCGATCCGCGGCGAGCCCGGTGAACGTCTGGACGATCCCCGACGGCCAGCGCACGATCAGCGAGTCGGCCGTCGCCGCCCCTCCCAAACCGAACTCGAGCGTGAGGGAGTTCTGGGAAAAGTAGCCGCATCCGCCCGAGACCTCCTGGATGCGGCTCGTGCCGCCTGCCACCAGCCTGACCCGCGCTCCGATCGCCGAGCGGTTGGAGGTGACTCCGACGAGATCGAGGTGGAGCCTGCAACTTCATCGAGTTGCAGGAGGTCTCGGTCCGTGGCGTCCCCAGTGGGGTTCGAAGCGAGGCCCGAGGGGGGACCATCGTCGGAAGCCGTCCGCCAGGCTTGGAAGGGCAGTGGCTTGTGTCGAAGGTGAGACGACGGGAACCGACGCGAGGACAATTCGGGGACAGACTCTAGGTGGTCTGGTGTGGCGAAACGTTGACAGAAGCGCACAAGCGTCTACACTTCGCCACATGGCTTCCACCACCCAATGTCAGCCGCACGCTGAAGCTCGCCCGCCGCCGGCAGGGGGTGCGCACGAGAGAACTCGCGGAGCACGGGATCCACCGGCAGGCCCTCAGTCGGCTTGTCGCCAGAGGAGAGCTCGAGCGAGTAGCCCGCGGCCTGTACCGCATTCCGGCCAGCCCGATCACCGAGCACCACGGCCTCGCCCTCGCCAGCGCTGCGGTGCCCCAAGGCGTGATTTGCCTCCTCTCCGCCATCCGATTCCACGGCATCGGCACTCAGCCTCCGTCGCAGGTCTGGATCGCGATCGACCGTCGCGCGACGCCCAGCGCTGACGTATCCACCCCTGAAGATCGTCCGATACACCGGTGCGGCACTTACCGAGGGAGTCCGCGAGCATCGTGTGGAGGGCCAGACGGTGCGGGTCTACGGCGTCGCGAAGACGCTGGCGGACTGCTTCAAGTACCGGAACAAGATCGGACTCGATGTCGCCCTGGAAGCACTTCGCGAGGCCTGGCGTTCGCGGAGCTTCACGATGGACGAACTCGACCACTACGCGGGGATCTGCCGTGTTCGGCGCGTGATGAAGCCCTATCTCGAGGCGCTGGCCGGATGAGCAATCCGCGCGAAGGGCGCGGCTCAGAGGAACCTGGGATTCGAGCTTCTCTGAGGTGTTACCCACCCCGTGGGGGCGTGTATCCGGAAGGGAACAACGGTTCTGGGGCGTCCCCAACGGGATTCGAACCGGTATTGCCCGGGGGGAACAGGAACACTCCGGGCTGCGGGAGTGCCTCGAGAGCAGTTCGTCCGGAAGAAACTTCCGGGGAACCCGCAGGCGACCAGCTCAAGTGCCCCACGATTGTGGGCATCCCGTGGGTGGCTCGCGGAACCGAGCGCCCGCGCACCAGTCGTTTCCGCAGGGGGTTGCCCGGTTCGCCTGCAACACAACGCTAACCCCACGCCCAGCCCCGTCCTTCCTGGCATCCTCCTTGCGGAATGCAGTGCCGGGTTCCTGCGCCCGGTCTTGCCGGTCCAGCGCACCGCCCTCGGAAGCCGGCCCGCGGCGCGACGCGTAGGGGACCCACCCTGGACAACTCACGGGAGTCGCCATGCTGTTCGAGGTACCGGCGTCGCCTCGCCCGCGTCGGCTCACGCTCGCCGCGCTGTGCGGCGGGCTGGCCCTTTGGCTCGCGCCCGCCGCCCTCGGGGCACCACGGAACCCCGAACCCGGCGCCACCGGGGCCGAGGCCGAAGCCTCGGTGGGCGATCTCGACGCGCTGTCGCGCCAGAACCCGGGCCGCGAAGGGGTCGAGAGCGTGCGCCGCAGCCTCACCGTGCCCTCGCCGGAATCCCGCTGGCGCGGCCTGCCCGAGTTCGGCCGCGAGCTGTTCCGCGACACGCTCCAGCGCTTCACCCCGATCGAGAACACCCCGGTGGGCCCGGACTACGTGCTGGGCCCCGGCGACAACCTGCTGGTCTTCGTCTCCGGTCTGAGCGACACCAGCTACTCGCTCACGCTCGACCGCGAGGGCAAGGTGTTCCTGCCGCGGGTGGGGAGCGTGTTCCTCTGGGGGCTGAGCTTCGCCGACGCCGAGGCCCTGCTGCGCGGCCGCATCGCCACGGTGCTGCGCAACGCGCGCGTCCAGGTCTCGATGGGACGCGTCCGGGCGATGGACGTGTTCGTGCTGGGAGCCGTGACCCGCCCGGGCAAGTACACCCTCGCCGGGCTGGCCACGGCTTTCCACGCGCTCTCGGCGGCGGGCGGCCCCTCGTCGTTGGGCAGCCTGCGCGACATCCGCGTGCTGCGGGCCAACCGCGAGGTGGCGCGACTGGACCTCTACCCCTTCCTGCTCCGGGGCGACCGCGGCAACGACATCCGGCTGCAGGCGGGCGACGTGGTGTTCGCGGGGCTGGCCCAGGCCCGCGTCGGCATCCAGGGCGCGGTGGTGCGCCCCGGGGTCTACGAGAGCATCGGCCCGCTCACGCTGCGCGCCCTGCTCGGGATGGCCGGCGGTCCTTCCCCCTTCGCCGACCTGAGCCGCATCCGCATCGAGCGCGTGGACGCCAACGGCGGCTTCCGCCTCCAGGATCTGCCGCTCGACCACGGGCACGGGCTGGACCCCGACTCCCTCACGCTTTCGGCTTACGACCTGGTCACCGTGCTCCAGCTCAACGAGCGCATGCGCAACCTGGTCACGCTCGACGGCTTCGTCCGCCACCCGGGCGAATACGAGCTGCTCCCGGCAATGAGCCTCTCGCAGCTGCTCACCCGCGACCGCGTGCTTCCCGAGGCCGACCTGGACCACGCCGAGCTGCGGCGCGTGGACCCGGTGAGCTTCGCGGTCCAGGTGCGGCCCTTCTCCATCCGCGCGCTCTGGGAAGGCCGGGGCGACCTTCCCCTCCAGCCGCTCGATGCGGTGAGCGTCTTCTCCAGCGCGCGCCTGCCGCGCAGCGTGGTGCTGGACGGCGAGGTGGTGCGGCCCGGCACCTACGCCGTCGTCCCGGGGGAGCGACTCTCCCAGGTGCTGGCGCGCGCCGGGGGCGTCACCCCGCGCGGCTACCTGCGCGCCGCGGTCTTCACCCGTCGCAGCGCGGCGGACCGCGAGCGGCGCTTCGTGCGCGAGTTCGTCCAGCGCCAGCGCCTGGAGCTGGCGCGCCAGGAGGCGGCGCTGCTCCAGTCGGGCGACAGCACCGGGGCGGTCGCCGCGCTGCGGTCGCAAGCCCGCATGCTCGACGCGCTCGAGCGGCAGAGCGACCCGGGCCGGGTGGCGCTGCGGCTGGACGAGTCGGGCCGGTGGATGGGGACGGACCGGGACCCGGTGCTGGAGGACGGCGACCGGCTGGTGGTGCCGGCGCGGCCGGGCACGGTCACCGTGCTGGGGAGCGTGATGAACCCGGGCACGGTGATGGCGCGCCGCGGCGCCTCGTTCGCCGACTACGTGAGGTTGGTGGGAGGTCCTTCGCGCCAGGCCGACGCCGGACGGGGCTACGTGCTCAAGGCCAACGGCGAGGCGCTGCCGCGCCAGGGCGCGGGCCGCATCGAGCCCGGCGACGCCATCGTGGTCCCGCCCCGCGAGCTGACCGCGCCCTCCGCCGGGCGGAGCCTGCTCGCCGGCGTGCGCCTGGTGGCCGAGCTGGCCACGACGGCGGCGCTGGTCCTGGCGGTCACCCGGTAGGACGCGCGTGGCGTCGGCGGTGTGGCGGATGGACCTGCGGCGCCTGGCGCACCTGGCCTGGGCCCACCGGGTTCACCTGCTGCGCTGGAACGGAGCCGTGGCGCTGCTGGCGCTGGCCGTGGTCTTCGTCCTGCCGCGCTGGTACGTCTCGCGCGCCACGCTGGTGCCGGCGCCCAAGGACGGGCTGGTGCTGGACCTGGCGGGTGGGGGCGGCGCCCTCGGCGGGGCCGCGCTCACCCTGGGCGCCGGCCCCACGCCCCAGGACCAGCTGCGCATGGTGCTCGCCAGCCGCGCGGTGGCCGATTCGGTGATCGGCCGCCTCGCGCTGCTGCGGCGCTGGAAGCTCGAGCGGATGGAGCAGGCGCGGGAGAAGCTGGCGGAGCACACCACGCTCACCACGCCCAGGGAAGGACAGGTGGTGATCGCCGTCGAGGCCCGCTCGGCGGCGCTGGCCCGCGACCTCGCGGACGCCTACGTGCGCTACGCCGCCAGCGAAGGCGTGCGCCTCAAGAGCAGCCTGGCCGCCCAGCGACGCCACTACCTGGAGGATCGCCTCGCCGAGCTGGAGCGGGAGATCGCGCTGGCGGCCGAGCGGGTGCGGGCCTTCGAGGAGAGGAACCGGGCCCTGGCGCTCCCCGAGCAGACCAAGGAGACGATCGACGCCGCCGCCACCCTGCAGGCGCAGGTGGCGCTGCTCCAGACCGAGCTGGCCTCGGCGCGCCGCTACTTCACCGAGCAGTCGCCCGAGGTGCTGGTGCTGCGCGACCGCATCGCCGAGCTGGAGCGCCAGCTCCGCCGGCTGGTGCGCAGCGGGGGCACCCTGCTCGTCAAGGGCGAGCAGCTGCCCGCGCTCAAGCAGGAATACGTCAGGCTCACGCGGGAGCAGATGAGCCTCACGGCGGTGAGCGAGCTGCTGCGGCGCGTCTACGAGCAGGCCCGCGTGGAGGAGGCCAACCCGGTCCCCACCTTCTCGGTGCTGGACCAGGCCGACCTGCCCGAGCGGCACGCCTACCCCAGGCGGGGCCTCACCGTGGCGCTGGCGGTGGCTCTCTCCTGCGCCGCCTCGCTCGCCCACCTCTACTGGCGCGGGCCGCTGCAACTGGCGGGGCCGCGGATCGCGGCGGAGCCCGCCGCGCGGAGCGCCGCGGCGTTCGCATCTCCGCCAGCCTTCTTTGCTTCAAC
>JBBIHL010000266.1:0-4796 GCA_037447075.1 Candidatus Eiseniibacteriota bacterium
CGCGGCCCTGAGGCGCCGGCGCTCGGCCTCCAGCTCCGCCCGCACGGCCTCGGTCAGCCGGCCCCGCGGGACCGCCTGCAGATCCGCCCGCCCCGCCAGGAGGCCCAGCACCGCATCCACCGCGGGCAGCTGACGCAGTGCCGCCTGGAGCCCGGCGGCGCCGGCGGCCCGGCCCTGCCGGCCCTCACCCGCCCGCGGCAAGCTCGGTCTCCACGCGGGCCTTCACGCGGCCGATCACCTCCACCGCCTCGTGGCGGATCGCCTCCGGGGCTCCGAGCGGCGGGTCGGCGCGCAGGAGCCGGCGGACCGCCTCCTCCGTGAGCCCCGCCCACAGCTCGTCCAGGTCGCCGGGCGAGAGCCCCTGGCCCCGGAGCGCCGCCGTCCACTCCGCCGACAGCTCGGCCACCAGCCGGTCGCGCTCCTGGGCCAGCCGCCGGGCCCGGCGGACCAGCTCGGGCAGGCGCGGGGCCACGGCTACTCCCGGACCAGGCGCCGCACCGTGTCCAGCAGGTTCGCCTCCCAGCGGCCCGTGGAAGCGCACTGGTACACGGGCTCGGAGCGGAGCTTGCCCGAGTCGCCGCGCCGGTAGGCCTGGGTGCGCATCTTGGTGTTGACCTGGAGGTCGGTGGCCTCCCCGCCGTTGGGCTGGACGAACACGGTGAAGGTCACCAGGGCCTCACCCTCCAGGGACACCGCCCCGAGCCGCCCGCAGTCGGCGTAGACCCCGATGGGCGAGACGATGTCGTCGGAGGAGATCACGCCCGAGTCCCGGGCCACCGTGCGCAGCGGCACGTTCTCCAGCGCCAGCGCCCGGATCAGCGCCCGCCAGGTCACCTCGTAGGGTGCCGCGATCTGGTCGCGGTAGGGCGGCGGGGCCAGGGGCGAGATGAACGGGCGCGAGCAGCCGGCCGCCGCCGCGGCCGCCACGGCCAGGGCGGCCAGGGCCCGGGGCAGGAGCGGGCGGGGCCTCATGGCCCGATTGTACCGCCGCCCCGGCCCCGTCACCGCTTGTGGTGGTCGACGCCCCGGTACGCCCGGATGAAGCGCTGGATACGCGCCTCGTCCAGCTCGTCGAAGGCGTCGATGCGGGTCCAGGCCGTGAGCGCGATCCGCCGCTCCATCCCGGGGTACGGCGCCAGGATCACGTGCCGGTCGTAAGCCTTGACGATCTCGGTGAGCCTGGCCACGACCTCGGGGCAGCCGGCGGGGCAGTGGTACTGGACCAGCACCCCGCCGTCCTCCAGGTTGTGCACCTGCAGCTCGCGCGGGATGGGTACCGTGTGGATCCCCCACGGGGCGAGATAGGGCAGGTGCGGGCCCGAGGTGGGCGGGTTCGAGTTGTAGGGGACGTGGGGCTCGTCGGGCGACTGGATGTGGAGGTTGCCCTGATCCGGCATCTGCACGCCCGGCAGGTTGGCCGCCGACTGGTAGGCGAGGTAGCCCACCACCGCCGCCAGCACCACCGCCGCTGCCCCGCCCAGGAGCCAGCGCTGCCGCCGGCGCGCCGCGCGGGCGGGCCCCTTCGGCCCCTCCTGCCGCCTGGCCTTGACCTTGCCGCCCTTGGGCATCGTGCCCCGCCCCCCTTCCGTCGTGGCGGAAGCGTGTGGGAGTCGAACCCACCTCGAGCTTGTCTAGAGCCCGACACCGGATTTGAAGTCCGGGGCGTGCACCGGCGCCGCAAACGCTTCCGGTCGGCTCACCCCGCGCCGGATCAGCGGGAAGAGTGTACCACCGGAGGGGCCAAATCGAGCCGGGTGTCACCAAAGTGTAACCTGTCGATGCGGCGCCGGCAGCCCTGCAGCTTCGGAGCAGGCGAGATCGCCGTCACCGGACGCGAATCGACTTGGCCTTGGTAAAACCGGGCCCGTCACTCGTGCCTCCGCTTCCTTCTCCAGGGTTCCCCAGGCAACCGATTCACCAGCGCCGCGTGCACCAGCTCGGCGGCCGCCGTGCCGTCGTACTCCACCCCGGCCACCAGCATGGGGACGACCTCGGTCAGGTATGCTCGGCTCCCGACCTTCGCCGCCAGGTTCCGCTCGAACTGCGCCCGCGTCACGCGAAGCCCTTCGGCCTTGAGGTAGGCTTCGAAGGCCTGGACGACCCGGGCCCGCTGGACCCTCCCCCGCCGAAGCGCGTCCCAGAGGTCGAAGAGATCCCGCCCACGCCGGCGCTGGTAGAGGGCGCGGAGCTTGGTGGCGAGAAGTTCGTCGAGCGCATAGGTCCGCACCGGCGCCCGCCCGGTGAACCAACGCGTCTCCACCACGAAGCTGCGCGTCCGGTCGCCAAAGACGGCGAAGTGCTCCCGCGTGTTGATCTCCACCTTGAGCCGGAGCCGGCGCACGGGCGGGACCTCGGAGTCGAACCGATAGAGTAGCGTGACACTCGATGCGGCATGGTCTCGCGTCGGCGTGCCGAGCCAGGGATCGAGCCGGCTCCGGATCCCGCTGAGCAAGGGGCCAATGGGCCCCGGTGCCGTCTGCACCAGGTCGATGTCCTCGGAGTAGCGGCCGGGGCGCGCCAGCGCGAGCTTGTGGAGCGCGGTGCCCCCGCGCAGGGCGAGGCCGCGAGCGAGTGCCGGATCGGAGTAGAGCTCGACCAGCCCGCGAGCGAGGGCGAGATCCTGCTCCACCATGCCAGGGTCGGTCCAGGGCACGACCTGACCCCAGGCGATCACGTCGGCGCTCGGGATCATCCCACGCCCTCGTCGGGCTCGACGTCGTCGTTCACGGCCAGGCGCCAGCGCGCATCCCGGGGGGCGCCGGTCATGGGCTGTCCGGGGGTGAGCGGCACGATCTTCCTGGCCCGGGTCGCGACCCACTCGGCGAGCGGCCTTGCCGGCTTGGGTCGCCGGACGAGTTCGAGCAGATACCCAAGCCGCTGCGCGTAGGCCACCTCGCCCTCCGCCTCTGCCACGCGCACCAGAGCGACTCCGTCGAGGCGTTCGGCGAGCTCGGCGAGCACCGTGGCAACGTTGGAGAGGGAGCCGGCGTGCTGGGGGTATCGCACGAGGTCGAACGCCGTCGCCTCGGGCGTGGAGACCCGCATGTCGCCGGTCGGGGTGCGCACGGGTTGCGTCGGGGTGTCGGCGAGGCGGGCCTTCTTGACAAAGCGCAGGCGGAGCCGGCCAATCTCGACGAGCGGCAGGGGCTGGTCGGTAACGACCTGGAACTCCTGGGGCGCCTGGTGCGCGGCCCCGTGAAGCGCGGCGGCTGTGAGCAGCCCGACGTAGTATGGGCGGCCGAGGTAAGTCATGAGGTCCTGAATGAACCAGGGGGCAGGCAGACAGCCGAGCGCCCGGTGCTCGGGCGGCACGATGACGTAGAAGCCGCGGCGCGGCGTGGCCAGGCGCCCGGCGCGAGCCAGGCGCCAGAGGGCGTTCTTGATCGCCGCGTCCGAAAGCCCGAGTGCGCGCACGGCCTCGGCCCGGGTGAACGTATAGCGGCCCCGGGACTGGAGGGAGTCGAGGAAGGCCCCTGGTCCAGGGGCCTTCCCGGTCGGTTTGGGAAGGTCGCGTCTCGCGCGACGTTTCCTAACTGGCGTCGCTTGCTCATCAGTCTCGTATGGTCGCACAATCTGCGACTTTTCTCGACCGATAGGGTTAGGCGGAGGAGGGAACGGTGGACACGATCCCCGATCCGGGCGCGGTCACGCCGGTCGCCAAGACCGTAGAGCTCACCCGCGAGGAGCTGCACGAGCTGGTCTGGACCGTGCCCATGCAGCGCCTCGTCGAGCGGTACGGGATCTCCGACGTGGGGCTCGCCAAGACGTGCCGGAAGCTCCGCCCTCGCCGGAGGTGTCCTGAGCCGGCCGAAGATCGCCCGGAAGTACCGGATCACGCCTGGCGACCGCCGCGCCTTCGTGGACCTGCTCCGGGCAGAGGCCGTGCTCGTGCCGTATGGCCCTGCTCCGGGCCTGTGCCCGGATCCTGAGGACGACCGCCTGTTGGGCTGCGCGGCGGCGGCGGGGACCGACTATCTCGTCACCGGCGACACGGCGCTGCTGGCGGTGGGACAGTTCGCCGGCGTCCGCGTGATGAGGGCGCGCGAGTTCCTCGTTCTCCTCGGCGACTGACCGCGCGCCGATCGCGGCGTCCTCGAGCGCCAGCACGCGGCGGACCTTGCGGGAGCGGATCGGCGAAGGCCCATGGCTGTCGGGTGCCCACCCTGAGCGCCCCATGCCGGGGGATCGTCACGCGGTGCTCTCCGCTCTCGACCGTGGTGAGCCGAAGGTGGCTGCCGGTCTGACGGGTGACCCGGTACCCGAGCTGACCGAGCGCCCGCGCGAGCTCGTCGCCAGAGACCTCGCGCGGCAACCTCAAGCGGGGATGACTTCCCCGCGCGCGAAGTGCAGCCGGATGACCTTCGGCAGCCCTCCCTCCTCGACGTGGCAGCGGACGGCATCCCACACCTTCTCGTGCAGGTCCGCCAGCCCGTCGGCCTCCGTGAAGATGGACTCCCCGAGCGCCCTGGCGGTGAAGCCTCCCTCGGGGGCCTCCTCGACGAGGAAGATCAGTTCCGGCACGGCGCCGCGCTCCTGCGCCCGCTCCATGGCCCGCCCAGCATAGCACCCTGCCGGCGCCGGAGACCACGGGAGGGTGTCACCAAAGTGTAACCAACGCCCCGCACGGCGGTGCAACCTAGGGGTACTTGGCGCACACCCGGGCCGACACGGACGGCCGCAGAAGTCCGCAAGAGGACGCTCCGACCCAGCGTCTACCTGAGCGAATTCGAAGTCCGGGGCATGCACCGGCGCCGCAAACGCTTCCGGTCGGCTCACCCCGCGCCGGATCAGCGGGA
>JBBIHL010000267.1:0-4793 GCA_037447075.1 Candidatus Eiseniibacteriota bacterium
CGCCACCGGTGTTCCTCCTGATATCTACGCATTTCACCGCTACACCAGGAATTCCCTCATCCTCTCCCGTACTCAAGCCAGGCAGTTTGGATTGCCGATCCTCGGGTAAGCCGAGGCATTTCACAGCCCACTTACCTGGCCGCCTACACGCCCTTTACGCCCAGTGATTCCGAACAACGCTCGCTCCCCCCGTGTTACCGCGGCTGCTGGCACGGAGTTAGCCGGAGCTTATTCGCCGGGTACCGTCAATCGACCAGATTGTTCACCTGATCGAGCTTCTTCCCCGACAAAAGGAGTTTACGACCCGAAGGCCTTCATCCTCCACGCGGCGTCGCTTGGTCAGGGTTTCCCCCATTGCCAAAGCCTCTCGACTGCTGCCTCCCGTAGGAGTCTGGGCCGTATCTCAGTCCCAGTGTGGCTGACCATCCTCTCAGACCAGCTACCCATCGTCGCCTTGGTGGTCCATTACACCGCCAACTAGCTAATGGGACGCGAAGCCATCTTCGAGCGGTAGCGTGCAAGCAGAGGCCACCTTTGACCTCGGGTTCATGCGGACCCGTGGTCTCATGCGGTATTAGCACCCCGTTGGGAGTGTTATCCCCCTCTCGAAGGCAGGTTCTTCACGCGTTACTCACCCGTTCGCCACTCTACTCGAGGAGTTGCCCCCTCTTTCGCGTACGACTTGCATGCCTAATCCACGCCGCCAGCGTTCGTTCTGAGCCAGGATCAAACTCTCCGTGGTGAAAAATCGGAGATCACCCGAGCGCGGACTCGCGTCCTCGCCCGAGCGGATCGAATGCAAGGTATTGAACCTCGAGCCGACCCAGGGGTCGGCCTGAGGGCCTCGCCGGGCTTTCAAAGTCACGTGCGCTATTCGGTTTTCAAAGAGCACGCTGAACCCCCGCCTCTCCCCTGCGGGACAGGCGGGCCAGCGAATCTACGTTCGGCCTGCGGAGGAATGCAACAGGATTCTTCTGTGGGCCGGATGTTGAAGCCACCCGCAATATAGGCGCTCGGGGCCGCCCTGTCAACCCCTACCCCCAGCCGCCCAATCCCCAGGGGCCCAAGCGGTTTTCGGCACGTCTAGGAGCCCCCTGCAGGCCTCACCCGGACCAGCCGACGTCCCACCCGAAGCACGAAGGTGGCCCGGGGGTCCAGCTTGAGGTTCCGGTCCGTGACCTTGGCGCCGTCCACCGAGACGGCCCCCTGATCCACCGCCCGCCAGGCGGCGCTCCCGCTGGGGGCGAGGCCGGTGGCAACCAGAAAGTCCTTGATGCCAAACGACTTGAGCTGGCCGGGTCGCGGGCGCCAATCGGGGATGTCTTCGGGAACCTCCCTGCGGCTGAACTGCCGCTCGAAGCCGGCCTGTGCCCGGTCGGCTGTCTTCGGGTCGTGGTACATCGCCACCAGCCGGTGGGCCAGGCGCTTCTTCAGGGTCATCGGGTTTGCGGACCCCTCCTCCAGCGCCTTTCGGACCTCGGCCAGCTCCGCCTCGTCGGCGTCGGCCACCAGCTGCCAGTAGGCCGCCATCACGTGGTCCGGCAGGCTCATGGTCTTGCCGAAGATCTCGCTCGGCGGCTCGCTGACCCCGATGTAGTTCCCCAGCGTCTTGCTCATCCGCTGGACGCCGTCGGTCCCGGGCAGCACGGGGAGCGTCATGACGATCTGTGGGGGCTGCCCGGCATCCTCCTGGAGCTGGCGGCCCACGAGCAGGTTGAACTTCTGCTCGGTGGCTCCCAGCTCGACGTCGGCCCGGACCATCACCGAATCGAAGCCCTGCATGAGCGGATAGAGCAGCTCGTGCAGACCGATCGGCTGCGCGCTCTTGAACCGCTCGGAGAAGTCGTCCCGTTCGAGCATGCGTGCAACCGTGGACCTGGCGGCCAGGCGGATGACCTCCGCGAAGCTCATGCGGGCGAACCACTCGCCGTTGCGGTGCACTTCCACCGGGAGCCGGGGCGGACGGGGGTCGCGCTCCAACACCTTGTAGAATTGCTCCAGATAGGTGGCGGCGTTGCTCTCCGCCTCCTCGGCCGAAAGGAGCGGGCGGGCCTTGCTCCGCCCGGACGGGTCCCCGACCAGGCCGGTGTAGTCACCCACGATCAGCACGACCTGGTGCCCGAGCCCCTGGAACTGGCGGAGCTTGCGCAGCCCCACCGTGTGGCCCAGGTGGATGTCCGGCGCGGTGGGGTCGAAACCCTGCTTCACCCGCAGCGGCCGGCCCTGCCCTGCTGCCTCGCGAAGCCGCTCGAGCAGCGCGCCGTGCGGCAGCACCTCCTCGGTGTTGCGCAGCAGGAGTTCGTGCTGCCGTTCGGGGGAGAGCGTCGTGAGGGTCATCGAGTCCGGCCTCCGCGGGAGCGCGGGCGGCATTCTAGGAAGCTCGAACCCACGCCGCAACCGGCCGTGCCGTCCGCCTGCCCAGGGCCGCGGAGTCCGGCGGCGCCGCGGCGCGATTCGGCCCCTTGACCCCGGGCCGGAGCTCCCCATAGGCTGGCTGCGGCATGGGCGTTTCCGCGCCGGAGTCCACGAGCACCGCCGCCGAGAAGACCGCGGCGCGCTTCCCCTGGAAGCCGTTCCTCTCCATCGTCCTGGTCGTCCTCTGCGGCCTGGCCGGGGCGGCCTTCGGCCTGGCGCTGTGGGCCATGCACGACCTGCCCGACCCCGCCCGGCGGCCCATCAGCACACCGGTCAAGACCCTGGTCTACGACATCAAGGGGCGCGTCCTGCACGAGTTCTACAAGGAGAACCGCTCGCCGGTTGCCCTGCGCACCATCCCGCGCAACCTGGTCAACGCGACGATCGCCACCGAGGACCGGAGCTTCTACACCCACTGGGGCGTTGACCTCTGGGGCATCGCCCGGGCGGCCCTCACCGACATCGTCCACCTGCGCCGCCGGCAGGGCGGGAGCACCATCACGCAGCAGCTCGCGCGCAACCTCTTCCTCACCCACGAGCGCACCGTAACGCGCAAGCTCAAGGAGACCGCGCTCGCCATCCAGATCGAGCGGCGCTTCTCGAAGGACGAGATCCTGGAGATGTACTTCAACCAGATCTACTTCGGCGAGGGGGCCTATGGCGTGGACGCCGCGGCCAAGACCTACTTCGACAAGCCCGTCGCGCAGCTCACGCTGGCGGAGTGCGCGCTGCTCGCCGGCCTGCCGGCGAACCCGAGCCTCTACTCCCCCCGCAAGCGGCCTCAGGCCGCCCTGGCGCGCCGCGACAAGGTCCTGCGCAACATGCGGGACACCGGGGCCATCACCGCGTCGGAGTACGAGGATGCCGCCCACGCGCCGCTGGGCGTGAGCCCGATGCGCTACCGCAACGACCGGGCGCCCTACTTCGTTGAGATGGTCCGCCTTCACCTGGACGAGAACTACGGCAGCAACCAGGTCTACGAGGGGGGTCTCAAGGTATGGACCACCCTGGACATGGACCTGCAGGCGATCGCCGAGCGCGCCCTCGAGCGGCAGCTCGGCAAGCTGGAGGCCGACCTCAAGCTCAAGCAGACGCGCGCCAACTTCGTTGCCGCCGCCAGCCAGGAGTCCCGCGCCGCGCAGCGGACTCCCTACCTGCAGGGCGCACTGGTGGCGCTCGACCCGCGCAGCGGCCAGATTCGCTCCCTGATCGGCGGGCGCGACTGGAACCACAGCAACTTCAATCGCGCGATCCAGGCGCGCCGCCAGCCGGGCTCCGCATTCAAGCCCTTCATCTACGCGGCGGCCATTGACAACGGCTTCCATCCGACGGACGTCATCGTGGACGAGCCGGTGAGCTTCACCGGCGGAGACGGGAAGCCCTACGAGCCGCAGAACTACGACCGCACCTATCGCGGCCCCGTCACGTTGCGCTACGCCCTGCAGCAATCCATCAACATCCCGGCCTTGAAGCTCCTGCGCAAGGTGGGAACGTCGCTGGTGGCCACCTACGCGAGGCGCATGGGGATTCGCAGCCCGATCGTGCAGGACCTTTCCCTGGCGCTGGGGACCAGCGAAGTGACGCTGCTGGAGCTCACCAGCGCCTACGGCGTGTTCGCCAACCGCGGCATCCGGAGCGAGCCCATCTTCATCCTCAAGGTCGAGGACCGCGCGGGAAACGTGCTGGAGAGGCACACGCCGCGGGCCTCCGACGTCCTCAACGAGACCACGGCCTCGGTGATGGTCTCCATGATGCAGTCGGTGATGGACCACGGCACCGGCTACGCCGCCCGCGCCATGGGCTTCCTCAACCCCGCCGCCGGCAAGACCGGCACCATGGACGAGTACATGGATGCCTGGTTCGAGGGCTTCACGCCCGGCCTGGTGTGCGGGGTGTGGGTCGGCTACGACGAGAAGCGCACCATCGGCCCGGGAATGACGGGGTCGCGCGCCGCCCTGCCCATCTGGACCGAGTTCATGATCGGCGCCTCGCGCGGCCGCCCGGTGGAGGACTTTCCCACGCCCTCGGGCAGCGTCACGCGCGAGATCTGCGCCGAGACGGGGATGCTCGCGACCGAGAACTGCCCCAACGTCACCAGCGAGATGTTCAGCGAGGGATCGGAGCCCACCGAGTACTGCACCACGCACCCCGGCCCCCCGCTGCACGCGCCGGGCCTCGAGCGCACCCGGGAGCCGCTGCAGCTGCGCGACCTGCCGCGGGACGAGCGGGAGCGCGAGCGGCGCAAGATCCACATCTAGATGACTTCGCCTGAATCGGCCACGGGGCGATCCGGGGGGTTGAAATACGTGAGACCTGCCTTGTATGGCTCGTCTCCCGAAAGTGTGATCAATCCAGGGGCAGTTCACCGCAGCCATGCC
>JBBIHL010000268.1:0-2070 GCA_037447075.1 Candidatus Eiseniibacteriota bacterium
CCCAGGGGCCGCCGGGCCACCACGGCCTCGACGCGGTGTTCCGCCCCCGCTCCATCGCCGTGATCGGCGCCTCGCGCATCCACGGCAGCATCGGCGCCGCGCTGTTCCACAACCTGCTCGAGCAGGGATTCAACGGCCCCGTCTACCCCGTGAACCCCAAGGCGGCGGTGGTGCAGTCGGTGCTGGCCTATCCCACCATCGAGGAGGTACCCGGTCCCGTGGACCTGGCCATCGTGATCGTGCCCGCCGCCCAGGTCCTGGACGTGGTCGAGGCCTGCGGCCGCAAGGGCGTCCGGGCCGTGGTGGTGATCAGCGCCGGCTTCAAGGAGGTGGGAGACGAAGGCGCGCGCCGCGAGCGCGCGCTGGTGGAGTGCGTGCACCGCCACGGCATGCGCCTGGTGGGGCCCAACTGCCTGGGCGTGCTCAACACCGAGGCCGACGTGCGCATGGACGCCACCTTCTCGCCGACCTACCCGCCCTCGGGCAAGGTGGCGTTCTCGTCGCAGAGCGGCGCGCTGGGGCTGGCGATCCTCGAGTACGCCGCCGCGCTCAACCTGGGCATCTCGCACTTCGTGAGCGTCGGCAACAAGGCGGATGTCTCGGGCAACGACCTGCTCGAGTTCTGGGAGGACGACCCCGGCACCCGCGTGATCCTGCTCTACCTGGAGTCCTTCGGGAACCCCCGCCGCTTCACCCAGATCGCGCGCCGCGTGGCGCGCCGCAAGCCGATCGTGGCGGTGAAGAGCGGGCGCACCCGCGCCGGCCGGCGCGCCGCGTCGTCGCACACCGGCTCCCTGGCGGGCTCGGACGTGGCGGTGGACGCGCTGTGCCGGCAGAGCGGGGTGATCCGGACCGACACCATCGAGGAGCTGTTCGACGTGGCCATGCTGCTCGCCACCCAGCCCGTGGCGCGAGGCCCGCGCGTGGGGATCGTCACCAACGCCGGCGGCCCGGGGATCATGGCGTCGGACGCCTGCGAGAGCCACGGGCTGGAGGTGCCGCTGCTCACCGACGAGACCGTGACGGCGCTGCGCGCCTTCCTGCCCCAGGAGGCGAGCACCCGCAACCCGGTGGACATGATCGCCTCCGCCACGCCGGCGTCCTTCGAGCGCGCCGTGGGCATCGTGCTCGGCGACCCCAACGTGGACGCGCTGCTGGTCATCTACGTGCCGCCCATCGTCACCACGCCGCTCGAGGTGGCGCAGGCCATCGTGCGCGGCGTCCAGGTGGCGCGCGACGCGGCGCAGGGGCAGCGCCAGAAGCCCGTGCTGACCTGCTTCATGGGCTCGCACGGGGTGCCGGAGGGACTGCGCTCGTTGCAGGAAGGACACATCCCGAGCTACGTCTTCCCCGAGTCGGCGGCCATCGCCCTGGCGCGCACCCTGAACTACGGGCGCTGGCTGCAGGAGCCCGAGGGCAAGGTCGCGCGCTTCGCCGGCGTGGACGCGGGGCGCGCGCGCTCCGCGATCTCTCGCGTCCGGCGCCCCCTGCCGGCGGGCGAGACCGGGTGGATGCCGCCCGAGGAGGTGCGCGACCTGCTGGCCGCCTACGGGATCGGCTCGCCCGGCTACGCGCGCGCCACGACGGCGGACCAGGTGGAGTCCGCGGCCCGGCGCATGGGCTTCCCGGTGGCGATCAAGCTGCTCTCGGAAACCATCGCCCACAAATCCGACGTGGGCGGCGTGGTCCTCGACGTGCGGTCCGAGGCCGAGGCCCGCGAGGCGTTCGCCGCCGTCCAGCAGCGCCTGCGGGCGATCGGGCGGCTTGACGAGATGGCCGGAGTGGCGGTGCAGCAGATGGTGCGCGAAGGGATCGAGGCGATCGTGGGCGTCACCCACGACCCCTCCTTCGGTCCGCTCATCATGTTCGGGCTGGGCGGCGTCCACGTGGAGCTGCTGCGCGACGTGGTGTTCCGCATCCATCCCCTCACCGACCACGACGCGCGCGAGATGGTGCGCTCGGTGCGCGGCTATCCCCTGCTGGACGGCTACCGGGGCGCGCCCCCCGGCGACGTCGCGGCGCTGGAGGAGGTGCTGCAGCGGGTCTCGCAGCTGGTGGGCGACCACCCCG
>JBBIHL010000268.1:2129-4770 GCA_037447075.1 Candidatus Eiseniibacteriota bacterium
GTGGTGGACGCGCGCGTGTCGGTGCGGGGAGGGTGAGGGGAAGGGTGGCGCCGGCCGCCCGCGGCCCCGGCAAGCAGCCGCGCCCGGCGCACCGGGCGCGGCCGGGGCGGCCGACGGGTGGCTTCAGAACATGAAGTTGGCCTCGAAGGTCACGCCGTTCTGCGTCTTCTCGAGCGCGGAGACCGGGTTCTTGAACTTGAGCTGCTGGAATTGCGCGACCAGTCGCCCCGCCTTGAGCGCGCTCCACGAGATGCCCACCATCGGGCCCATCACCTCGTTGTCGTCGGCGTCGGTGTTGGCGTCCCAGAAGTCGTAGCGCACGAAGGGCTGGACGTTGGGGTGCAGGGCGTAGAGCTGCGCCTCCACGTAGAAGCCCAGCGACTTGGTCTCGACGTCCAGGGTGTCGTTGGGGGCGGTCACGTCCCGGGGATCCACCTCGTTCTTCCCGCTGAAGACGGCCCCCAGCACGGCTCCCTGCTTCAGCGTGAAGTTGCCGATCCCGCCGAACTGGGTGAACTGGTCGTAGGACAGGTTCTCCTTGGTGGCGTCGTCCAGGTAGATGGGGTAGTGGCCCCAGTAGCCGTAGCCGCCCAGCATGGAGCCGTTGTCGTCGAACCGGTAGTCCGCGGTGGCCCACACGTCCTTCTTGAGATCGTTGTCCACCCGGTTGAAGAGCTTGCCGCCGGTGCCGTTCACCATCGCGGCGGCGACGTTGAAGTCCTTGTAGTACTGGGACAGCTCGATCCCGTACTGCCGGGTGAAGGGCTTGTAGGGGTTGTTGCCCACCGTCCCGCTGTTGATCACGTAGGGACGGTCCTGGGAGAGCCGCGCGCCCACGCCGTGCAGGTGGAGCAGGTAGGGGCTGAACTGCCCGAGTCGGACCGACGAGTAGGACTCCTCGTTCTGCCGGTGGAGGTACTGGAGGTAGGCGTCGGCCAGCTTGCTGCGGCCGTAGTCGTCGAGGTCGCCCGTGCCGGAGGTCTTGCCGGAGTTCTCGTGGAAGTAGAGCTCGGCGAAGTAGGCCCAATGCTTGTCCAGAGGTCCGCCGGCATAGACGGAGAACGCGTGCTGCTCGAAGGTGTTCTTCTGGTCGGTGACGACGTCGTTCTCCTGCTCGGTCTTGCTCCAGGAGTAGCGATCCTTGTAGGCGAAGCTCACCTGCTCGCTCAAGCCCTGCTTCTCGGGCTCGTTGCCTTCCATCTGGTGGCCGGAGCGCAGGAAGTCCTGCCCGGCGCGGGTGAGACGGAAGCCCGCGACGTGGCACCCCGAGCAATCCATGTCGTACTTGCGGGCCCAGGCGGGGATCGCGGTCACGGGCTTGACGCCGATCGCAAGGGCGGCGAGTCCAGCCGCGGCGAACCCGCCGGCAATCAGCCAGCGCAGCGCTCTCATCGTGCGACTCCTTGGCGCCGGGTTCCTCCGGCCGAGGCTCCCGGCGCGCGGCGGAGCATCGGCGGCGGGTCGTGGGGGAACCCGGATTGCCGCCCTCTAGCGCACAGCCCGTACCAGGCGGGCCGCGGATCGGCGCGCCATGCGCGCAAGCCACGCCCCGAACACGGGTTGCCCGTCTCGAAGCGCGATGGGCCTGCCCACCCCGCGCGGGACCCCGTCGGGGCGGAACCGGACATTCAGGCAGGCGAGGCCGCAAGATTGTCAGCGTCCGCGAGAGGATGCGGCGCGCCGCGGCCGGAGGATGCTGCTTCAGGCCCCGTCGTAGGCCGCGAGCGCAGCCGGCAGCGACTGCACGACGCCGTTCCCGGCCGCGGGCAGGCCCACCAGGATGGCGCTCACCACCTCGCTGCGCGTGGCGCCCGCCAGGCGGGCGCGCGCGGCATGGAACGGCACGCCGCTCTCCAGCCGCAGCGCCGCCAGCACGGCGAGGTAGGCCAGGGCTTCGGTGCGCTTGTCCAGCGTGCTGGCCTCGTCCAGTCCGCGGACCGCCTTCATCCAGCCGTCGGCATGCCGGGGGGCCTCCGTCAGGAAGGTCTGGAAGGCCGGGCTCACTCCGTTCTGCGTCGTGTTCATGCTCGCTCCCCTCGCGGCCGGTGTCTGCCCGGGACGGCGAGGCCCCGTGCCGCGCCTCCCCCACGTGCTGGCTGATACCCCGAAGGGGCCGGGTGGCCTCCCGAAAAGGCCGCGCGCCGCGGCGCCCCCTCCACGGACGGCAGGCTCGGGGGTCGCCTACTTGGCGGGTGCCGGCTTCCTGGCCGGCACCACCGTCACGTGCGACATGAGCTTCTCGTACTGGGCGCGCGTGACGATCCCCCGGGTGAGCAGCTCGGTGCGCCGCTTGAACGGCCGCGCGGCGAGGATCTTTCCGGCGATCTCGTGGGTGATGCCCGGCTGCTGCATCAGCTGCTGCCGCGAGGCGGTGTTGAGGTCGATCAGGGGATGCGCCTTCTCCGCTTTCTTCTCCGTCTTCTGCTCGGCTGGCGCCCAGGTGGCCGGCGGGCTCGGCTGCGCGGCGGCCGCGAGCGCCAGGGCCAGTACCAGGGCCGCCGGCGCGAGCAGGGCGATCGCGCGTTTCATCGTCAACCTCCTCGCGAGGGTCGCGCGGCCTGCCAGGCCGCCGCCTCGCCGCGGCCCGCGCCGACCTCGCGGCCGGCACGGCCGCCCCCTCCCCGGGCGGGGGCGCATGCGC
>JBBIHL010000269.1:0-4738 GCA_037447075.1 Candidatus Eiseniibacteriota bacterium
CCCGACGAATTCCTCCAGCGTGCGCGGACGCATGCGCGCGGCAAGCGGCGCTTCCGGCACCGGGGCCGCGGCGGAGGCCGGCGGCTCTGCCGTCAGGTCCGCGCCGAGCGGTTCCACCTCGAGCCGTGGAGTATCGGCCATGGCCTTGTCGTCGGGCGCATCGGGCGGCTCGAGGTCCACCGGGGCGGTCTCGACAACCCGAACCACAGCCGGCTCCGCGGCGCTCCGGGCCGGCTCGCTGCGCTCCTCCGCCGCTGCGGGTTCGGCCGGCGCTTCCGCGACGGATGGCCGCTCTTCCACCGCCGCCTCCGCTCCCCACAAGTCCTCGTCACCCACCCAGTCGCGCCCCTCGGCCGCAGGCGGTTCGCTCGCCGGCTCGGCGGCGATGAGCTCGCGCTCCGGGAGGTCACCCACCGGCAGCTCCCACGCCGGCGGGGCCGCATCCGCGGGCAGCTCGGGCGCGTCGCCTTGCAGCACCTGGAGGTCCATCGCGTCGGCAGCCTCGGATGCCGTCGCATCGCTCGGGCTGGCGGCGGCCGCCGTGCGCCTTCCGCTCCCCTCCGGCGCGCCCACCACGGTCTCGAACCCCATCTCGGTGGCCACCGCCTGGACGTGACGGGGCTCCACGTGCGGCGCGTCGTCCACGAAGGCGTTGAGCAGCGCCTGGCTCGCCACGGTGTTGATCTCGCGCGGCACGCCGCCGGCCAGGTCGTAGGCCACGCGGCAAGCCGGCGCGGGGAAGATCTGCCACGGGTTGCCGCCCGCCACCGAGATGCGGTGGTGGATGTAATGCTCGGTCTCATCGGCGTCGAGCGGCCGGATGCGGTAACGCACCGTGATGCGCTGGCGCAGCTGGCGCAGCTCGGGCTGCATCAGGCGCATCTCCAGCTCGGGCTGGCCCACCAGGAAGATCTGCAGCACGGAGTCCCCCTGCACCTCCAGGTTGGAGAGCAGGCGGATCTCCTCCAGCAGGTCGCGGTTCAGGTTCTGCGCCTCGTCCACGATCAGCACGGAGCGGTCGCCGCGCGCGTGCACGGCGTGCAGGTGGCGCTCGAGGTGGGCGAGGATCTGGGGCTTGGAGATCGGGCCGTCCAGCTTCATGCCGAAGCGCAGGCAGATCTCTTCCAGCAGCTCCACGCGGTTGAGCGCCGAGTTGGTGATGAGGGCCACCGAGGCGCGCTGGGCGAGCTGGTTCAAGGCGTTGAAGACGGCGGTGGTCTTGCCGGTGCCCACCTCGCCGGTGATGAGCACGAAGGGCTCGTGGTTCTCCACCCCGTAGCGCAGGTGGGCGATGGCCTCCTGGTGCTCGCGGCTGGGGTAGACGAAGCGGGGCTGGTGCCCCGCGGCGAAGGGGTTCTCCTTGAGCTGGAAATGCTGTTCGAACATGCGCGCCCGGACGGTCGGTGAGAGGCAGGCCTGGACCCGGCGTTCCGATGGGTTATCGGCGGGGGAAGGGCGCCGCGTTTACGCCAATCTCTGCGCGACTATCTTAGCAGAGCGGCGCGGACAACGAGACCCGAAATCAGCGTTTCGGGCGCGGCTGGAGCGACCCGGCGGCACGCCGGCAGGCGGCCGGGGCCGCTCCGGAGCCGATCCCGGCGGGCTCACCCGCCGCGCTCGACGGGCAGCAGCTCGGCGATGGAGAACAGGGAGATGAACGGGTAGCCGCGCTGCTGGAAGATCTGGGCGGCGCCCTGGTCGCGGTCCACGACGCCCACCACGCGCACCACCTTGGCCCGGTAGGATTCCGCCGCCTCGGCGGCGATCAGCGCGCTCTCGCCGCTGGTGATGACGTCGTCCAGCACCGCCACCCGCTTGTGCCCGGCCAGGTTGCCCTCCACCTGGCCGCGCAGCCCGTGGTCCTTGGAGGTGCGGCGCACGAGGAACCCGTCGAGGGGCTTGCCCACCTCGGCGCTGTGGATCAGCACGCCCGCCACCAGCGGGTCGGCGCCCAGGGTGAGCCCGCCCACGGCCGAGACGTTGTCCTGCTCGATGGCCTGGTAGATCAGGCGCGAGATGAGCCGCAGGCCCTCCGGATGCAGGCTGGTCTTGCGCACGTCCACGTAGTAGTTGGAGGTCACACCGGAGCTGAGCACGAACTCGCCGAAGCGCATGGAGCGCTCGAGCAGCATCTTGCGCAGCTTCTCCCGATCGCTGGCGCTGGTCATCCGGGCCGTCGTCTCCGTGAGGCGGCGTGGGTTGTCGTGGGGAGTCGCCAGGGGCGGAGCCTGCGCGCGGCAGGCACGCATAGTGTGCGTGCCTGCATGGGGCAAGTCAAGCGAGCCGGCCCGGCTGCCTCGCGATCCCTCGATACATTCGTCGGCCGGCGCGCCCGCGAAGTTCAGTGCGGGATTCGGCGGGGCGGAGGGCGGCCTTCCGTTCGGCGGGAACGAGTCGCGCGCGCCTTGACGCGGCCCCGCGCGGGCACCTAGACTTCGCTCATCCTCGGCGGCTTCCGGGCGCGCCGCGGTCCCGAACCTCACATGCCCAAAGCGCTTTCCGCCCTGATGGGCGGAGTCCTGCTCCTCGTCTCCCCGCCTGCCCTCGCCCGGGTCCTCGACCTGCCGCTCTACGACCCCGAGCGCGGCCTGGACCAGGCGCCGGCCTACGCGGCCGACCGCATCGAGATCCTGCTGGCCCCCGGCGCGGCCAACGCCTTGCCGCTGCAGGAGAACCGCGCGCGGCGACTGGGGGTCGCCGCCCTCGACGCCGCCGCCGACCTGCTGGGCGTGGCCGCCTTCCAGCGGGAGTTCCCGGGTGAGCGCCCGCCGGCGGAGGGCTCCGGGCTGCCGGACTTCACGCGCTTCTTCATCGTGGAGCTGTTCCCCGGGGCCGACCTGGGCGAAGCGCTGGAGCGGTTCGCCGCGCTCCCCCAGGTGGAGCGCGCCGACCCCCTGGCCGTCCTGCCGGTGGCGCGCGTGCCAAACGACTCCCTCTATTCCATCTCCTGGTGGTACGACCAGGGCTTGAGCCCCAGCATCCACGCCCGGGAGGCCTGGGACGTCTCGGTGGGCGACCCGAACGTCCGGGTGGCCATCGTGGACACGGGGGTGCTGCCCTGGCACCCGGACCTGGGCGGCTCGATCCCCGGCGGCTACGGCAACCTGTGGACCAATGCGGCCGAGCTGAACGGGGCGCCCAACGCCGACGACGACGGCAACGGGTTCACCGACGACGTCTGGGGCTGGGACTTCGTGGACGGGGTGAGCGCGGCCCTCGCGGCCCTCTGCGAGGACGCCTCCACCCCGGACAACGACCCCAGCGATTTCGACGGCCACGGCACCATGCTGGCCGGCCTGGTGGCCGGGCTCACCGACAACTTCATCGGCATCAGCGGCGGCACCTGGAGCTGCCGGGTGATGGCGGTGCGCGCCGGCTGGCGGGGGCCCTCGGGCGGCGGCTTCGTGCGCATGGACTTCTGCGCGCAGGCCATCCGCTACGCCACCCGCATGGGGGCGCACGTCATCAACTGCTCCTGGTCGAGCGACACCACCGGCGGGCTGGGCGCCGCGGTGCAGGCCGCGGTGCGCAGCGGGGTGGTGGTGACGGTGGCCTCGGGCAACAACGGCAACCCGAACACCTACCTCTCCACCCGCGGCGACTGCGTGGACGTCTCGGCCACCGACCGCAACGACCTGGTGCCGCGCGGCGGCCCGCCCTGGTTCTGGTCGGCCAACGTGGGCCCCGACGTGGACCTGTGCGCGCCGGGCGACAACATCACCTCCAGCTACACCGTCGGCATCAACCCGCCGGGCTGCAGCGGCCAGATCCGCAACGCCGCCTACCAGGTGCTGGACGGCACCTCGTTCTCGGCCCCGCTGGCCGCGGCCGGGGCGGCGCTGGTGCAGTCCGACCGGCGCGCGCGGGGGCTCAAGCCGCTCAACGCCGAGAGCATGCGGCTGCGGCTCATGGAGACGGCCGACGACATCACGCCGCTGAACCCCACCCTCGCGGGCCAGATCGGCGGCGGCCGGCTCAACGCGTTCCGCGCGCTCGCCACGGCGCCGTCCTCCTGGGCCGACCGGCTGGGCGGCGTGCCGGCCACGGCGCTGCTGGAGCTGCCCACGGTCTCGGGCCGATCCCGCCTGGCGCTGGTCACGAGCGATCGCCACCTGCTGGTGCTCTCGGGCACCTATGGCGACACCGTGCTCGACGCCGGCATCCCGGCCATCCCGGTGAGCGGGCTCTCGGCCGCTCCGGTCGGACCTGCCGGCGAGATCATCCTGTTCTTCGGCGGGCGCAACGTCCGGGCCTCGGCCTACGCCTACCGGCTCGACGGCACCCCGTTGCCGGGCTGGCCGCGGCAGTCGGGGAGCGCCTTCCGGCTCTTCGGCCCCGCGCTCGGGGACCTGGACGGCGACGGCGGGCTGGAAGCCGTGTTCACCGGCGACGACGGGATGGTCTACGCCTGGCACGCCGACGGAACCACGGTGGCCGGGTTCCCGGTCTTAAGCGGCGACGTGTTCCTGAACGAGCCGGCCGTGGCCGACCTGGACGGCGACGGGCGGGCGGAGATCGCCGCGGCCTCGAGCGACGGGATGGTCCACGTCTGGCAGGGCGACGGCTCGGTGCGGGCGGGCTCCTGGCCGCGGGCCCTTGCGGGTTCCGCGCCTACGGCCCCGGTGATCGGCCGCATCACCGCGGGCGGGGCGCCCGCCGTCGTGGTGGGCGACGGCGTGGGCGAGGTGAGCGCGTTCGGCGCGGACGGCGCGCTGCTGCCGGGCTGGCCGGTTTGTTC
>JBBIHL010000270.1:0-4736 GCA_037447075.1 Candidatus Eiseniibacteriota bacterium
ACGGCAACGCCTTCCGCTTCGATTTCATCGCGGGCAGCTGAGGGGAAGGCGAGAGGCAGCAACACCCCCTCCAGGAATGCCATCGATCTTAGCTCGCCCGTTGATCATGCCGTGCGGTCGGAGATGGCGAGCTAAGCTCGTGGCATTCCATCCTCCCCCCTCCAGGGGGAGGGGCCGCCGCCAGGGGATCAGCTGCGGTTCTTGCGCTCGCGGATCTCGCCGAAGATTTGCCAGAGCGGCTTGCCGACCATGCCGAGACGCTGCTGGATGGCGGGCACGGCGGGGCGCAGGAAGGGGTTGGTGTCGAGCTCCAGGTCCATGCGCGTCGGCAGCGTCGGCTTGCCGGCGGCGCGCAGGGCGTCAACCTCCCTGGCGCGCTGCTGCAGGGCGGCATTGTCGGGCTCGATGGTGGGCGCGAAGCGGGCGTTGGCGACGCCGTTCCGCGCGGCGTTGCGCCCGGCGCACGCCACCGCCTCGGGAGCGCTCTCCACCCCCACGGCGCACCCCGCGCGCCGCGCGGCCAGCAGGGTCAGGGTGCCCGCCCCGCAGTAGAGGTCGAGCACCTCGTCCGAGGGGCCCAGCTCCGCGGCCTCCAGGGCCGCGGCGTAGAGCCGCTCGGCCTGCCGGCTGTTGGTCTGGAGGAAGGCGTTGGCGCGTACCTCGAACTCCAGGCCCAGCAGGCGCTCCAGCAGGAACCCCTCGCCCGCCAGCACGCGCTCCTCCTCGCCCACGGCCACGTTGGCGCGGCTGCGATTCAGGTTGAGCGTCACCGTGCGCACCGCGGGGTCGAGCGTGCGCATCCCCTCCACCCACCGGTCCAGGTCGGGGACCTGGTCGGAAGCCGCCACCAGGTTCACCGCCGCCTGGCCGGTGGACTCCAGGTGGCGCACGGTGAGGAAGCGCACCACGCCCTCGTGGCGCACCGGATGGTAGGCGCGCCAGCGATGCTCGCGCGCGAACTCCTGCGTGGCCCGCACGCATCGCACCATGAGCTCGGTGGCGAGGAAGCAGTGCTCCAGGGCGAAGACGCGCTCGTGGGTCCCGCGCTCGTGCAGGCCCAGCAGCGGCGCGCCGTCGGGCCCCGGGTGGAAGCTGAACTCCATCTTGTTGCGGTAGTGGAAGCGGGCGGGAGCGGGCACCATGGGGCGGACCGGAGGGTCGGGAAAGCCGCCCAGGTGGCGGAGCGTCTCGCGCACCTGCCGTTCCTTGAGCGCGAGCTGGGCGGCGTAGTCGAGGTCCTGGAAGCGGCAGCCGCCGCAGGCCGCCACGTGGGTGCACGGCGCCGCCACCCGGTGCGGACCGCGCGGCTCCAGCTCGTCCACGCGGGCCTCGATGAAGCGCTTCCTCACGCGGGAGGCGCGCGCCCGCACGCGGTCGCCCGGCAGCCCGCGATCCACGAACACCACGCGGCCCTCGTGATGGGCCAGCCCCTTGCCCCCCAGGGCCAGGTCCTCCAAGTCGAGATTTAACAGCTCGTTGACCTTCAAGGGATGGGCCGTCTGTCTATGCGGAGTGGGAAGTGTCGTGAAATCGGGAACCGGTCGGGGCCGCGGCGGGTCTTTAGGAATGCGCCCGGCGAGCGCGGCGTGCCCGGCACACTCCCGGTCACGCTACCAGAGGAGGAGTTTCATGCGAAAGCCGGCAGTAACGCGTCCGGTCGCGGCGGCCCTGGCCGCGGTGCTCGCCTGCGCCGCGCTGCTGTGGGGAGCGGAGCGCGCGTCCGCCCAGACCAGCCGGAGCCGGACCACCACCCCGCAGGCCAAGGAAGGCGGCGGCAAGCCGTGGCTCGGGGTCTACACCCAGGACGTGGGCGAGGAGCTGCGCGAGGCCCTCGACTTGAGCGGCGGCGGCGCGCTGGTGACGCGCGTGGTGGACGGCAGCCCCGCCGAGCGCGCCGGGATCAAGCGCCGCGACTACATCGTGAGCTTCAACGGGCAGGGCGTGGACGAGGCCGACGCGCTCGCGGGCCTGGTGCAGAAGGCGCGGGTGGGGCAGACCGTGAGCGTCGAGGTGATCCGCGACGGCGAGCGGCAGACCTTGAGCGTCAAGCTGGCCGCGCGTCCCTCCGAGAGCGGCGAGGACAAGGACGAGGACGTGATCCGCTTGCGCGACCAGGAGGTCGTCGTCCCCGACGTGGACGGCGAGTCGTTCCACATGAACATCCCCGAGCTCGGGGATGCGGCGCGGGTGCTGGTGCGCCGCTACAGCTCGCGCGGCCGCCTGGGGGTGCGGGTGGAGGACTTGAGCGCCGACCTGGCGCCGTACTTCAACGCCCGCGAGGCCAAGGGCGCCCTGGTGCTGGAAGTCATGGACGACACGCCCGCGAAGAAGGTGGGCCTCAAGGCGGGCGACGTCATCGTGCAGGTGGGCGACAAGGAGGTGTCCGACTCCGAGGACCTGATCCGCGCCCTGCGCGACAAGGAGGGCGCCACCAAGGTGACCGTGCTGCGCAAGGGCTCGCGCATGACCCTGGAGCCCGAGCTCGAGAAGATCGAAACGATGGGGCTGCGCGCGCCGGCGATCCGCCGGCAGCTCATGGGACCCCAGGAGCGCAACGAGCTGCGCGACGAGCTGCGCCGCCTGCGCGACGAGTTGCGCGAGATGAGGGAGAGGCTGGACAAGCTCGAGAAGGACTAAGGGACCAGTCGCTCGGGCACACACGGTCGCCGTGAGCCCCGCGCCGCGGAATGGGCGCGGCGCAGGCGGCGACCCCATCAACCGCCGCGGTCGGGGAGCGTCGATCCGACCCGCCTGAACCGATCAGGTGCCAGCAAGGGGCGAAACACGGGCGGGGAGGTGCAGCGCGACGCTCCTCACCGCGGCGGGAACCGCGAGGCCCCGGGGCCATCCACCCCGGGGCTTTTCGTTGGGGGCGGCGCCCTACGGCAACACCACCAACCGGGCGATGTTCGAGGGCCGCCCCTGCGCATCCACCACGCGGAGGAAGTACACCCCCGGCGAGACCCGCGCCGGCAGGGACTGCAGCTCCAGCGTGAGCGTGTCGTCGCCGGTGCCGGAGGCCTGGCGCTGGGTCCGCACCACGAGCCGTCCCTGCAGGTCGTAGAGCTCCAGGTCGAGTCGGCCCGCGGCGGCGCCGGTGAGGCGGATCTCCACCGCGTCGCGAGCGGGGTTCTTGACCCCGATGGCGATGGGTGTGGCCTGGGCCAGGCGAGGCCAGGAGACCTCGGCGCTCTCCCGAACGTAGCGCGTATCCACGCACTCGCGGCGGATCTTGTAGCGCAGCGCACCCGGCGGGCTGGTGTCGGTCCAGCTCATCGCGAGGCCGGGGCCCGCGCGGACACGGGCCACCGACTCGAAGGGTGCCCCCGTGCGCGAGCGCAGCACCGCCCACCACGTTTCGGGTGCCGGCTCGGAGAGCGTCCAGGAGACCACGCGGCGGCGGGCCGCGCCGGTGACGACGGGGGTGCTCGAAGTGGCAGCCGTGTAGGTGTGGGTCCAGAACGCGCCGCCGCCAACAGCGCGATAACCCCACCAGGCTACCCAGACGTCGCCATTGAGGTCGCGGGCCACCGTCGGGAACAGCCCGCCGTGGGAGCCGGCGAGCTCTTCCGCCCGGCTCCAGCCGGAGTCGGTGGGCACGCAGGCACAGATGGTCTCCTCGCCGGTGCTGCCGCTGGTGGTGCTCCAGGCGACAGCGGGGTACTCGCCAGGGTCGCGACTCAAATCGGGGATCTCCGAGTACTGTGGCGCGACAGCGTCCTGGTGCACGCAGTCCAGGCTCTCCGGCGCGCTCCAGGAGCCGTCCCGATAGGTGGCGATCCCCACGTAGGGCTCCCCACTTGCCCAAGCCAGCCAGAGCCCGCCGCTCGGGCGCGGCCGGAAGCGGGGCCAGCCGGCACCGACGTCGTACTGCGGGAGGTTGCCTCCAGGCATCCACGCGGTGCCGCCGGAGGTCCCCCAGTGCAGGCCGCGCGTCGGGCCCGAAAACCCGCCGGCCATCATCATGATCACCGTCGTGTCGTCGAGCGCTGCCACGTCGAGCCCGTACCGCGGCAGGCCCTGCACCGCCCCGATCTCGTGCCAAGACCCGGCAGAGTCCGAATACAGCAACCGGGGTTTGCCGTAGTCCGCCAAGCCAACCCAACGCCGGCGCGTCGGTGAGACGGTGGCCGCGTACCCCACCGAATAGGGCTGCATGCTCGCGACCGTGTCGGCCGCGGTCACGCGGTCGCCGAGCACCTCGGTCATGAACAGGTATCCGTTGTTCTGCGGCCCTCCTCCCCCCCAGATCAGGAAGTAGGTCCAGGGCGGCGACACCACAGGCCAGAAAAACAGTGGGTCTGCGCCCAGCTGCCAAGCGACAACCCAGGTGCTCTCCCTCCACGCGAAACCAACCCCGTCATCACCCGTGGAAAGATTGATGGCCGCGCCCACCATCCTGGGTACTCCGTTCTCGTCAATGTCGAGACGTGGGCTCGCCACGTACTCAAAGCCCGGCGGGACGAGGCGCTCGGTCGGGGTCCAGGCGCGGCCGAGCGGGAGGGCGTGAGCCGGCGCCGCGAGGGCGCACGTGAGCGCCGCGAGAACGGGCACGAACAGGTGGCGCATGGAGGCCGAGCCCTCCACCAGACGCTATCACTTCAGGCTGCCGCCGGCAGGCACGAGCATCCCCTTGGGGATCAGGCGCTTGCGCCGCTTTGGCGGGCCAGTTCCGATTCTACTGCGAAGGAACGGATCAGGGGTTCTGATTTCTAGGCAACCCGGTGCACCTCCAC
>JBBIHL010000271.1:0-3100 GCA_037447075.1 Candidatus Eiseniibacteriota bacterium
CCGCGCTGCGCGAGAGCGCGTGAGGGCGACGGCGTTGGCGCTCGCCCCGACGGTCGGGATGACCCGCGCGGCCGACGCGTTCGGCGTGCCGCGGGCCCCTCGGTGGACACCTGAAAACCGGCCAGTCGTGGACGGGTCAAAACCGGCCAGTGGGCGAGCGCCCCAAGCACGAGTGTTCTACTCCGGTCCGGCCTGAGAGGGCAAGTCCCTCGGCGGTCGGGGGTGAGCTACCAGCGGCCGGCAGGGGGATGCCTGGATATGGCCGGCCGCGAGATCGTGGCTCCTGGGCCCGCTCCGGCCCTCGCCGTCGTCAGGTCGACGCCTCACGAGGCGCTCCGCTCGGCCTGGAGCCGCGTGCGCCAGCTCCGGGGCCCGCAGGTCAGCACGTGGGCGTGGTGGAGGAGGCGGTCGAGCAGGGCGGTGACGGCGGCGGTGTCGCCGAGGAGCTTCCCCCAGTCCTCGACCGGGCGATTCGAAGTGATCAGGGTGGATACCCGTTCGTACCGGCGCATGACGACCTCCAGGAGATCCTCGGCCGCCGTGTGCGGCAGCTTGCGCATGCCGAGATCGTCGACGATGAGCAGCGGGACGGTGGTGACGTGCCGGAGGTAGGCCTTGCGGGTGCCGCCGAGCTGGGCCTCGGCGAGCTCCTCGAGGAGCACGTGGGCCTCGCGGTAGCAGACACGGTGGCCTTGCTGGATGACGGCGAAGCCGATCGCCTGGGCCAGGTGGCTCTTGCCCGTGCCGGGCGGCCCGAGCAACAGCCCGTCGGCATGCTGGGCGACGAAGTGGCCGGTGGCGAGCTCGAAGACGAGGCGGCGGTTCATCTTCTTGTTGAAGTCGAAATCGAAGGTGTCCAGCCGCTTGTCCGGGTCGCGGAAGCCAGCCTGGTGGACCCGGCGGGCGAGGAGGCGGTCCTGGCGGCGGCGGAGCTCGTCCCCGACGAGGGTGGAGAGGAAGTCAATGGGCGCCAGCCGGGCGGTCTGGGCCTCGAGCAGCCGGGTCTCAAGGCCGGCGGCCATGCCGGAGCAGCGGAGCTGGCGCAGGGCCTGCTGCAGTTCGACGAGGTTCATGTGGGGATCTCCTCCTGGGTTCTCCGGGCGATGAGGTCGCGGTAATGGGTGAGGTCGCGGATGAGCGGATCGACCTGGCGGAGCGTGAGGGGGGCCGCCGGGTGCCGCTCGAGGTAGCGCCGGACGAAGCGGTAGTCGGCGACCTGGAGCTCGAGTGCCGCGGCGCAGGCCGCCTCGACCGCCGCGGGGCCGTGCTTCTTGACCAGGGAGAGGACCCCGAGGAGGCGGCGCACCCCGGCCGGGCCGTCCCGGCGGTGGATCCGCTCGCAGAGGGTGCCGACGTGGGCGCCGGCGCGGGTCGCGCGCGCCAGCAGGGCCAGCGTGGTGGGCGGGGTGCGCGGCGGCCGATCCTCGGGGAGGATGGCGTAGCGCCCGGGCGCCTGGCGGCGGTGCTCGCGCAGGAGCGCGCCGGTGGCGGGATGGAGGATGCGGACGTGCACGCCATCCCACTGGACCGGGACGTCCTGGCCGAGCCAGCCGGGCGGCGGGGCGTAGCGGGCGTACTCGACCTCGACGCAGCCGTCGAGATGGACCGTGCGGGTGCCGAACTGGTAGTAGCGGAACGGCTCGACCGGCAGCGGCAGGAGCGCCGGCCGCTCCTCGGCGAACATGGCGGCGACCTGGCGCTTGGTGGTGCCGTGGATGCGGGTGTCGGCCCAGCGGGCGTCCCAGCGATCAAGATAGGCCTGGGCCTCCTCGAGCGTCTCGAAGCGCAGGCCCCGGAGCGCCCCCTGCGTGTGGGCGATGGCCGACTCCACTTTCCCCTTGCGATCAGGATCCCCGACACGGCAGGGCAGCGCGACGGCCCCGTAGTGGGCGAGCACGTCGCGGTAGAGCGGGTTCAGCGTGGGATCGTAGATGTCCGGCTTCAGCACCCCCTCGCGCAAGTTGTCGAGCACCACGACGCGCACGGCGCCGCCCAGCCGGCGAAACGTCTCCTCGTGCAGCTCGGCCCAGCGCCGAGTGCTCGACGCGAAGGTCAAGAGCCGCACGCTCTTGCGGCTGTAGCCCAGGGTGAAGACGAAGAGCCGGGTGCGGCGGTACTTGCCCGTGTCCGGATGCCGCACCATCGGCCCGTCGCCGTAATCGACCTGGCCCTCGTCCCCCGGCGCCGTCACGATAACCGGGTGCGCCTCGACGGGCGGCTGGCCGCGGAGCGCGAGCACGAAGCGGCGGACGCTGGCGTACTGGGCCGGGAAGCCGTGATCGTCCACCAGGTCGCGCCAGATCGCCATGGCGTCGCGGCCGCGGCCGAGGGCCAGCTCGATGAGCTCGCGGTAGGGCGCGCAGGCGCTCGCGGTGGGCGCGCGCCCCGAGGGCGGGGGCCACACCAGCGGGCCGCCCACCCCCGGGGGCAGCGCCCCGGGGTCGGTGGACACCTCACTGGCCGGATTTGGGGTGAGCTGCCGGCGCCGGGGCCCCCGGATGGGGATCCCCGCCGCCGTGAGGTAGGCGCTGGCCGTCTCCCGACGCACCCCTGTGGCCTCCTGGATGCGCCGCAGCGTCCAGTGCAACCGTCCCAGGGCCAGAACTTGCTGTTTCTTCTCGTCGCCCAAGATGTTGGTCATGCTGGCGGAGAGACCACAGTCCCCCCGCCGCGTCAACGTCTTGGGGCCCTACCTCACTGGCCGGTTTTCAGGTGTCGACGACTGGCCGGTTTTGGGTGTCGACCGAGGCCCGAAGCCGCCAAGGTCGTGGCGATGGTTCAGCGGGTTGCCGATCGGATCATCGACGCGGCGGAACTCCGGGGCCGCTACGCCTGGGAAACGGTGGTCGTCAAGGTGAAGCCAGCCAACGCTATGGTCCTCCCCAACGGCAAGATCATCGTTCTCGCGGGGATACTGCCCGTCGCTCAGACCGAGGCAGGACTGGCCGCAGTGATCGGTCACGAGGTGGCCCATGTCACGGCCCGCCACGCGGCGGAGCGCATGAGCCAGGTGTTGCTAGCCCAGCTGGCCCTGGTGACCGTGGATCTCATTCTGGCCTCCCAGGATGTCCGGTTTCGGCCGCAGATCGGGGCCGCCCTG
>JBBIHL010000271.1:3153-4705 GCA_037447075.1 Candidatus Eiseniibacteriota bacterium
CCGAGGCAGATCGCATCGGCCTCATCTACATGGCCCGGGCCGGTTACGATCCTGAAGAGGCCCTTGCCTTGTGGGAACGAATGGAGGCGAAGGGCAGCCAGGGCCCCTGGGAGTTCCTGAGCACCCATCCAAGTCCGGCCACCCGGCGCGCCCAGATCCGGGAGTGGCTTCCTGCCGCGCGCCTGTTCTACGCCGACCGGAGCCGCCCACTGCCGGCCACCGTGGCAGAACTGGAGCGAGCCCTGGCAGCGGAGCGATTGGGGCCGCCTGCCGCCACCCCGCCCGTGGGGCCCCGGCCGGGGCCTTCAGCGGCCCCCGCGACGACCGGGGCTGTGGCCGCAGTTGCGCCCGCGAGCCGGCTGACACCGACCTCGGCCGAGCGTCCTACCTCAGACCATACCTGGCTCCTGGGCTCCTGGCACGGAACTCATCGCGGCCTCGATGCCGTGCCCGGTGCCACGCGGTTCGAGTTCACTATGGAAGGGACGAGGATCCGGTGGCGGATGAGCCGGAGTGGTGTGCCCAGGGCCGCAGCCTTTGGCGAGGCCTCGGGCACCGCCCTCAGCGTCTCGGCCAGTTGGGCAGAGCTGGAGGGAACGACCCCCGGCGGGCAGGCGATCCGGTACTCGATCAGCAAGCTGGGCGAGGAGCTCGAGGGAGTCCTCGTGGTGGGCCCGCCCGGCCCGGCGAGCCTTCGTCTCCAACGGGGGCCGCCCCGGTGAGATGAGACCATCAGACCATCCAGCCACGCCGCCTTGCCATCCTTCCGGCTCCGGGGGCGCGGTCGGCGATCGCGGCCCAGGGAGCCGCGCAGGGGAGCGCCATAGGTTAGGCCTCCCAGGTGCTATGGGCCCCGGCCCGGCCGCCGCCGCTTCCTGGGCTCAGGCCCGACGCTCTGGCAAGCTCCGCTCTACCGGCCAGAGAACTGAACCCACGGCGTGATCACGTACCCGCGTTCCACGAGGCACGCGACGAGCATGCGGCTCGCGTTCGGGCGCTGCTGGTAGGCCAAACCCGGCACAGCCATTGCCCACGCTGCGAATGCCTGGCCACCGAGGCTACGTTCCTGCTCGGGGGTCAAGGGTGGCACCACATCGCCCGTCTTCGTGTTGTCGGCCCGATAGTCACAGAACTCCATGTCCCGCGCCACGACCGCCACTTCATGAGGGCGAGTCTGCACGATGCCGATGGTCCAGCCAAGGTGGTCCATGTCAACGTTTGCCGTGTAGCCCCGCCCGATCATGCAATACCGGTAATGGTCCGACTTGCCCTTCGCTTGGGCCTCTGCGTAGGCCTCGCACTCGCGCTCGTCGCGCGCCACTTCAGCCGCGGATCGCCCCTCCGGCGGTCGAGTCGGATAGCGGTGTGAAAACGACACGCAGCCTGCCAAGAGGATCCCTACCAGCACTGCTCGTACAAGTAGGATCATGTCCGCTCCGCGCCCACGGAGGTGTTGGTGGCTCCCGGTGCCGACTGGGCCTATCGGCTCAAGGTCGCGCTCCCACTGAACGAGCAGCGGTCGCCTATCGTGTCCCTGCCCGAGTATGTCAGC
>JBBIHL010000272.1:0-4701 GCA_037447075.1 Candidatus Eiseniibacteriota bacterium
CCGTGGAGGAGGCGCGGAGCGCGCTGGGTCCCCTGCTGGCCGCGGTCGCGGTGGTGGGTCACGACCTGAAGTCGTCCTTCCACCTGCTCGGGGCGCTGGGGGTGGGCGCGCCGCGCGCCGAGTTCGACGGCATGGTGGCCTCCTACCTGTGCGACCCGGACCGCGACCATGGACTGGAGGCGCTGGCGCGCGACTTCGCCGGCCTGGTGGTGCGGCCCGCGGCGCCTCCCGGCGCCTCCCGGCGCGCGCCCCGCTCGGCCTGGCCGCTCGGGGGGGTCTGCGCGCACGCCGCCGACGCCGTGCGCGCCGTGCTGGCGTTGCGCCCCACCTGCCAGGCCCAGCTCGACGCCACCGGCCAGTCCCGGCTGTTCCGCGAGGTCGAGATGCCGCTGCTGCCGGTGCTGTTCGAGATGGAGCGGGTCGGGGTGGCGCTCGACGCCGCCGTGCTCGAGGACATGAGCCGGACCCTCGGCGAGGAGATCGCCCGCCTCGAGGCGGAAGCCCGGCGCCTGGCGGGCGAACCCGTCAACCTGGATTCGCCGGCGCAGCTCCGACGCATCCTGTTCGACACGCTGGGGCTCAAGGGCCGCAAGCGGACCAAGACCGGCTTCTCCACCGACCAGGAGATGCTCGAGGAGCTCGCCCAGGCGCATCCACTGCCGCGCGCGCTGCTCGACTACCGTTTCCTGGCCAAGCTCAAGTCCACCTACGTGGACGCTCTCCCCGCGCTGATGGATCCCTCCGACCGGCGCCTGCACACCACCTTCAACCAGACCGTGGCGGCGACCGGGCGGCTCTCGTCGAGCAACCCCAACCTGCAGAACATCCCGATGCGCACCGAGCAGGGCCGGCGGGTGAGGCGGGCCTTCGTCGCCGCTCCGGGCTGGAAGCTGCTGGGCGCGGACTACTCGCAGATCGAGCTGCGGCTGATGGCCCATCTCTCCGCCGACCCCGGCCTGCGGCAGGCGTTCCAGGCGGACGAGGACGTCCACGCCCGCACCGCGCGCCGCATCTTCGGCTTGAGCGCGGGGGCGGTGCCGCCCGAGCTGCGGGCGCGCGCCAAGATCGTGAACTTCGGCGTGATCTACGGCATGGGCGCTCGGAGCCTGGCGCAGCAGATGGGCATCCCGCGGACGGAGGCCTCGGCGTTCATTGACGACTACTTCCGCGCGCACCCGGGCGTGCGCGCCTACCTGGAGCGCACGGTGCACGAGGCGCGGGAGCGCGGCTACACCCTGACCCTGCTGGGGCGGCGCCGCTACCTGCCGGCGCTCGACTCCGCCGACGGCTTCGCGCGCTCCATGGCGGAGCGCGCCGCGATCAACAGCCCCTTGCAGGGCTCGGCGGCCGATCTGATCAAGCTGGCCATGGTGCGCGTGGCGGCGGCCTTGCGGGCCGAGGAGGGCTCGGCTAGGCTGCTGCTGCAGGTCCACGACGAGCTGCTGCTCGAGTGTCCCGAAGCCGAGGTGGAGGCGGTGCAGGAGCGGGTGCGGCGCGAGATGGAAGCCGTCTGGCCGCTCGAAGTACCGCTCGCCGTCTCGCTGGGCGTCGGGGAGAACTGGCTCGATGTCCACTGAGCGCCCCGCGCGCGGCCGGCCGCCGGTGGTGGGCCTGGTGGGGCGCGCGGGGAGCGGGAAGAGCAGCTTCGCCGCCGTCATGCGCGAGCGCGGCGCGCTGGTGCTGGAGGCGGACCGCGTGGGTCACCGGGTCACCGACCAGGATCCCGCGGTGCGGGAGGCCCTGGTCGCCGAGTACGGCCCGGAGGTCTACCGGCCGGACGGCACCCTGGACCGCGCCCGGGTAGCCGAACGCGTGTTCCGCGACCCGGAGGCCCGCCGTCGGCTGGACGCGCTGGTGCACCCGAAGCTGGTGGCGGCCCTGCGCGAGGCGATCGCGCGGGCGCGCCGCGAGGGGCGCGCGCCCCTGGTGCTGGTGGACGCGGCCCTGATGCTGGACTGGGGCCTCGACCGCGACTGCGACCTGGTGGTGGCCGTGGTGGCGGCGGAGTCGGCGCAGCTGGCACGGCTGCAGCGCGCGCGGGGGTGGGCTCCGGAGCATGCGCGCCTGCGGCTCCGGGCGCAGCGCTCGAACGAGGATTTCGCCGCCCGGGCCGACGTGGTGGTGGTGAACGACGGTGCGCTGGAGTCGCTGCGCGCACGCGCCGCCGAACTGTTCGCGCAGTGGACCGGGGGTGGCGAGCTGCCGCCCCGGAGGGGAGGGTCGGCTCCGGATCATGCTGACCGCCGCTGAAGTCAAGAAACGGCTGGAGTCCCTGCGAGGCACGCTCGACGCGCTGCGGGGGTACCTTTGAGGTGGAGGGCCTGAAGGTGCGCGTCGGCGAGCTGGAGTCGCGCATGGCCCAGCCCGGCTTCTGGGACCGCGCCGAGGAGGCGCGGCGCACGGTGGCCGCGCTCAAGCACGCCAAGCGCACGGTCGAGGACTGGCAGGATCCCGAGCTGCAGCTCGTCCACCTGGAGGAGCTGTTCGAGCTGGGGGTGGACGAGGCCGACCAGAAGCTGGTCGAGGAGGTGGAGCGCGAGCTCGGTCCCCTGGAGCGCCGGGTGGCGGAGCTGGAGCTGCGCAGCCTGCTCTCCGCCGAGGAGGACCGGCTGGGCGCGCTGCTCTCCATCCATCCGGGCGCGGGCGGCACCGAGTCGCAGGACTGGGCCAGCATGCTCCTGCGCATGTACCTGCGCTGGGCGGAGCGCCGCTCCTTCACCGCCAACATCCTGGACCTGCAGCCCGGGGAGGAGGCGGGGATCAAGGACGCCACGCTGGAGATCCCCGAGGCCTACGCCTACGGCTACCTCAAGGCCGAGAGCGGCGTCCACCGGCTGGTGCGCATCTCGCCGTTCGACGCCGCCCACCGCCGGCACACCTCGTTCGCCTCCGTGTTCGTCTACCCCCAGGCCAACGAGGAGATCCAGGTGGACCTGAGCGAGGCCGACCTGCGGGTGGACACCTTCCGCGCCAGCGGCGCGGGCGGGCAGCACGTGAACAAGACCGAGTCGGCGGTCCGCATCACCCACCTGCCCACCGGGATCGTGGTGCAGTCCCAGGCCGAGCGGAGCCAGCACCGCAATCGCGACAACGCGCTCAAGATCCTGCGCTCGCGACTCTACGTCTTCTACCGGGAGCGGGAGCGCGAGAAGGCGCAGGCCCTCGCCTCCGCCAAGAAGGACATCGACTTCGGCAGCCAGATCCGCTCCTACGTGCTGGCGCCCTACACCATGGTCAACGACCACCGCACGGAGACCAAGCGCACCGACGCGCAGGCCGTGCTGGACGGGGACCTGGACGACTTCATCGACGCGTTCCTGCGCCAGCGCAAGCGGGCATGAACCCGGCGATCTTCCGCGAATACGACATCCGCGGCCTGCATGCCACCGAGCTCGCCGACCCGGTGGTCGAGGCGATCGGCCGGGCCTACGGGTCGCTGCTGGCCCGCGAGGGCGCCCGCGCCGTGGCCCTGGGGCGCGACGTGCGGCCCTCCTCGCCGCGGCTGGAGGCCGCCCTGCTGCGCGGGATGCTGGCGAGCGGCCTGGACGTGGTCCGGGTGGGCGTCGTGCCCACGCCCGCCCTCTACTTCGCCATCGCCGAGTGGGGGCTGGACGGCGGCGTCCAGGTGACCGGGAGCCACAACCCACCCGAGTTCAACGGCTTCAAGCTGTGCCGCGGGTTGCTCTCCCTCCACGGCCGCGAGATCCGGAGCCTCCACGCCATGGCCGAGGCCGGCGACTTTCACCAGGGGCGGGGCGCGGCGCGCGAACGCGACGTGCTGCCCGCCTACCGCGAGACGCTGGCGCAGCGGGGGCGCAGCCCGCGGGGCCTCACCGTGGTCCTCGACTGCGGCAACGGCTGCGCCGGCACGGTGGTCCCCGGCGCGTTCGAGCGCATGGGACACCGGGTGATCCCGCTGTTCGCCGAGTTGGACGGCACCTTCCCGAACCACCTCCCCGACCCCACCGTCCCGGCGCTGCTCCGGCATCTGGTGGCGCGCGTCCAGCAGGAGGGCGCGGACCTGGGGATCGGCTTCGACGGGGACGCCGACCGCATCGGGGCGGTGGACGGGCGCGGCCGCATCGTCTTCGGGGACCAGCTGCTCGCCCTGTTCGCGCGCGACGTGCTGGAGGCCGTGCCCGGGGCGGAGATCATCTTCGACGTCAAGTGCTCGCAGGGTCTGGCGGAGGACATCCGCGCCCACGGGGGCCGGCCCTCCATGTGGAAGACCGGCCACTCCCTCATCAAGGCGCGCCTCAAGGAGACGGGGGCCCCGCTGGCGGGGGAGATGTCGGGGCACATGTTCTTCGCCGACGAGTACTACGGCTTCGACGACGCGCTCTACGCCGCCGCGCGCCTGCTGCGCTACGTGGCGCGCAGCCGGCGCGCGCTGGGCGAGCTGGTGGATTCCATCCCCCGCTACTTCAGCACGCCCGAGACCCGGCTGGATTGCCCGGACGAGCGGAAGTTCGCCGTGGTCGAGGAGCTCAAGGGTGCGTTCCAGGGGCGCGCCCGGGTGGTGGACATAGACGGGGCCCGGGTCGAGTTCGGCGACGGTTGGGGGCTGGTGCGCGCCTCCAATACCCAGCCGGCGCTGGTCGTCCGCTTCGAGGCGCTCACGCCGGACCGGCTGGACCAGATTCGCCGCGAGTTCATGGCCGCGTTGCGCGCACGCGGCGTGGGCGAACCGGCCGCCGCGCA
>JBBIHL010000273.1:0-4699 GCA_037447075.1 Candidatus Eiseniibacteriota bacterium
GCGTACACCCAGCGCGGGTGTGCGCTGGGCAGGAGGTCGGGCGCCGGCCGGGTGCGGCGGACGGTTTCGAGCACGCGGCGCTCCAGGTCGGGCGAGGCGTCCAGCCGGGGCAGGGAACCCAGCGCCTCGAGGACGCGGGCCAGGTCGTCGTAGGCCGAGCGACAGCGGCGGCATGCGGCCAGGTGCTGCTCCAGGCTCTCGCGCTCGGCCTGGGTGACCTCGTCGTCCCAGAAGCTCGAGAAGAGCTGTCGCGCCTGGCGGCAGTTCATGACGTGCCTTCCCGGTTGAGCAGCGTGTGCAGCTTGCGCTTGAGCATCAGACGCGCGCGGTTGATCCGCGAGCGCACCGTTCCGCCCGGTATCCTCAACACCTGCGCGATCTCGTCGTAGGGCAGGCCCTCGATGTCGCGCAGGACCAACGCCACCCGGTACTTCTCGGGGACGGTCTGGATCGCCCGCCCCACGGCCTCCTGGAGCTGCTCGCGCTCCAGTCCCGTCTCACACCCCTCCCGCCGGTCCGCGAGCACGGGCGTGCTGTCCCGGAGCGTCTCCTGCAACGCCTCCAGGCTGAACCAGTTGCGGCGCCGCACCCGCCGCCGGATCTCGTTCTTGCTGAGGTTGGCGGCGATGGTGAACAGCCAGGTCGAGAACCTCGACCCGCGACGGTAGTTGCGCCGGTGGACGTAGACCCGGACGAAGACTTCCTGGGCCAGGTCGTCGGAGCACTCCCGATCGTTCAGCAACCGGCTGATCAGATTGGTCACGCGCCCCTGATAGCGGCACACGATCTCGCGGAAGGCGCGGTCGTCGTCTTCCGCCACCCGTGCCATGAGGTCCTCGTCGGACAAGCTCAGCACCGGAGCCAGGCCGGGCTCACGATCAGGCGGCAACGGCAAACCTTTCAGGTCCTTCTACACCCGATGCCACAACGGGTTCCCGGACGCGGCCTAGCGCAGGGACTGGAGCTTGTCGCGGACCCGGGCGTTGCCCGTGTCGGCCTGGAGGGAGCGCTCGTAGTGGTCGCGCGCCAAGTCGTATCGCGACAGGTCCTTGTAAACGTCGCCCAGGTGCTCGTGGACCACCGGGTCCCCCCGGGTGAGCAGGACCGCCCGCTCCAGCTCGCGGCGGGCCTCCTCCAGCCGCCCCAGCCGATAGTAGACCCACCCCAGCGAATCCACGAAGGCGCCGTTGTCCGGCTCCCTCTCCAGCGCGCGGCGGATCAGCTCCACCGATTCCTGCAGGTTCATGTTGTGGTCGGCGAACAGGTAGCCCAGGAAGTTCAGGGCGGTGGCGTTGTCCGGCTCGCGCCGCAGCACGTCGCGCACCGCCACCTCCGCCCCCGGCAGGTCGCCGGCCAGCTCGCGACAGGTGGCCAGCTCGAAGGCCACGTAGTTCACCTCCGGGTGCCCCTTCTGGGCTTCCTCCCACGCGGCCACCGCCTCCGGGTAGCGGCGGGCTTCCTGGTAGAGCCGGGCGAGCATGGCCCGCGGCCCCAGGGAGTCCGGCGCCAGGGCCACGGCCCGGCGGAGCCGCTCCGCCGCGGGATCGGTGTGTCCCGAGAGCCAGTGGGCGCGGGCGGCGATCACCCACGCCTGGGCCTCGCCGGGCTGGCGCCGCGTCAGTCGCTCGGCCCGACGGATGGCCTGCGACTGGCGTCCGTTCTGGGCCAGGACGGAGACGGCGAACATCTCGGCGCGCAGGTCGTGGGGGCGGGCCGCGAGGAACCGGTCCAGCGCCCGCAGGCCTTCCGCGGTCCCGGCGGCGGCGAAGGCCAGCTCCACCTCCAGCTGGCCCGCGCCCGCGTCCTGCGGCGACTCGTGGGCCAGCGCCCGCGCTTCCCGGTAGGCCGTGGCCCGATCGCCGCCGCGCACCAGCGCCTCGATCAGCTGCCGCCGGGCAGCCCGGTCGTCGCCGGCCAGCTCCAGGTGCCGGCGGTAGGCGCGCACCGCCTCGCTCCAGCGGCCCAGCGCCTCGTGGAGGCGCGCGGCGAAGAGATGGATGCCCGGTCGCAGGGGATTGAGCGCGGCGGCCCGGGCCAGCAGGCTCTCGGCCTCCACCAGTCGGCCCAGGCGCGCGGTGGCGCCGGCCAGCTGGAACCACGCCTCCCCGTCCTCGTCGTCGAGCCACACCAACCGGCGGCTGGCCTGCTCGAGGGCGGGCAGGTCGTCCACCAGCTCGGCCACCCCGGCCAGCGCCCGATAGTAGTCCGCCTGGGTCGAGTCCAGCCCGACCGCGCGCCCCAGGGCGAGGAGTGCCGGTTGCGGCTCGCCCAGGTTGGCGAGGGCGGCGCCCTTGAGCCACCAGGAGCGGGCGTCGGCCGAATCCACGGCCAGCGCTCGCTCGGCGAACTCCAGCGAGCGGCGCGGCTCGGAGAGCGCGGCGGAGATCGAGCTGATGCGGCGCAGCAGGGCCGGCGCACGCCCATCCAGGAGCAGGGCGCGGAAGTACTCGGCCTGGGCCTGGCGCCGCTCGCCCCGCGCCTCCAGGAGCAGCCCCTGGGCGTAGCGGCGCACGGCTTCCTCGTTGGGGTATTCGCCGCCGGAATCCACGCCGGCCGCCGCCGGCACCGTCGCCGCGGCGGCGAGAACGGCCAGGACGAGCGCGAAACCATGCGTCATGAGGGAGTCATTCTAGAAAGAAACCCTGCCCCGGGCAATCCGGCGGCCGGCCCGCCCTCTGGACGGCGACCTCCGTGCCGAGCGCCGTCGCTTTGCGCTAGAGCCGGACGCGGCGACGTGCTAGCAGTTGTCGGGTCGGCTCCGTTCCCGCGAGCCCGCCTGCCCATGCCAGCCACGAGCGCCGAAGCCAGCATCCTGGTGGTGGACGACGAGCCCAGCGTGGCCCGCGTCATCGCGGCCATGGCCTCGGGGCTCGGCTACCACGTCGAGATCGAGGAGACCGTCGAGCGGGCCATCGCCCGCATCGAGGAGGCCCCCTTCGACGCCGTGCTGGCCGACCTCTACATCGGCTCGGGGTCCGGCATTGACATCGTCAAGCGCATGCAGGCCCTGAAGCCCGACCTGCCCATCGTGGTGATCACCGGCCAGGCCGCAGTCAGCACCGCGCTCGAAGCGATCCGCGAAGGGGCCTACGACTACCTGCCCAAGCCCTGCACCCGGGAGCAGATCGGGAACGTGCTGCGCGGCGCCGTCGAGCGCAAGCGCCTGACCGACGAGGTGCCGCACCTGGAGCAGGCGGCGCGCGGCCACCGGCTCGAGGAGGTGGTGGGCACCTCGCCCCGCATGCTGGAGGTCTTCAAGACCGTCGCGCGCGTCGCGGCCACCCGGAGCACGGTGCTCATCACCGGGGAGAGCGGGACCGGCAAGGAGCAGGTGGCGCGCGCGCTCCATTTCAACAGTCCGCGCGCCCGCGCGCGGTTCGTGCCGTTCAACGTCATGGCCATCCCCGAGCTTCTCCTGGAGAGCGAGCTGTTCGGCCACCTGAAGGGGGCCTTCACCGGAGCCTACGCCTCGCGCCGCGGGCTGCTGCTGGAGGCGGACGGCGGCACGCTGTTCATGGACGAGGTGGGCGACCTGCCCCTGGCGCTGCAGGCCAAGCTGCTGCGCGTGCTCCAGGAGCGCCGCTTCCGCCCGGTGGGCGGGGACACCGAGGTCGAGGTGGACCTGCGCCTGGTCCTCGCCACCCACCGCAACCTGGAGGAGATGGTCAGGCAAGGCCGCTTCCGCGAGGATCTCTACTACCGGCTCAACGTGATCGCCGTCCACCTGCCGCCGCTGCGCGAGCGCGTGGAGGACATCGAGGCGCTGGCCGAGCATTTCCTGCGGAAGCTCGCCGGCGAGATCGGGCTCCCGCCCCAGCGCTTCTCGCCGGAGGCGCTGGACCTGCTCAAGTCCTGGTCCTGGCCCGGCAACGTCCGCGAGCTGGAGAACGTGGTGGAGCGGGCGGTGGCGCTGACCCACCACCCGATCATCACCCCCGACTGCCTGCCGTCGCAGCTGCGGGCCGGGCCCGCGGAACCGGCGTGCGCTCCGGGCCCCTTCGCGACGGTGAACGAGGTGGTGTGGGGGCACGTCCAGCGCGTCCTCCAGCAGCTGGGCGGCAACCAGACCCGGGCCGCCCGGGTGCTGGGTATCAGCAGGCGCACGCTGCATCGCTGGCTCAAGGACGGCAGCACCCACATCGGGGCGTGACCGGGAAAATCTGTCCCATCGCTGGCCATTGTGTCTCACGCCCGTCAACTCCTGCCGTGCTAGGCCGATGCCGGGGCCGTCGAGAGAAAAAGTGGGCAATAACGTCCCCGCCCGCCGGAAAATCATACCGCCGCCTCTGCGCCTCGAGCTCGGTTGGCTGCCGTAATGTCCTGCACGGAGGCTAGTTGACCGCAGCGGTGAGATGCTGTCGCCAGCTGGCATCCGTCTTGCTAACAGCCCCTCGGCTTCGAGTCCTGTCGCCGAAGAGGGGAGGGACACGGATAATCCGAGGGGCCTGTCCTGAACCGATAAGGCGACAGCTTTGGGGCGGGTGGCTTGCCACCCGCCCCGCTGCGTTGGGCACCGACTCCGCCCCGCGCCACGGCCTGCCGGCCGTCGGGCTTGAGCCTCGGTGCGCCTATCGCCGGTAGCCGCCTCCGCGGGGCGGGCGCCTGCCGTATAGCCCTCCGGGGGCTGGCGGGCCAGCGTGCGTCGGGGTGTCGTCGGACGAAGCGCGTCCCTCGCCAGAGCCGGCCCCCTCCGGGGCCT
>JBBIHL010000274.1:0-4691 GCA_037447075.1 Candidatus Eiseniibacteriota bacterium
GTCGAGCACGTCCTGGAGCAGCTGACCGGGACGCTCGTGGCGCAGGCCCGAGGGCGCCCCCTGGATCACCACCGTGGGGGGACCGAGCGCCGTGATCTCCCAGCCCAGCTGGCGCAGCCAGGGCCCCAGCTCCAGCAGCAGCTCGAACTGGTCCCGCGAGAGGTCGAGCAGCACCGGGAAGAGCAGCTGCTGGGCCGCGCCCCGCTGACCGTCCAGCCGGGCGCGCGCCTGCTCGTAGAGGATGCGCTCGTGCGCGGCGTGCTGATCCACGATCACCAGGCCGCCGCGCACCGGGGCCAGGATGTAGGTGCGGTGGAGCTGCCAGAGCGCGGGCTCCTCGGCCGGCTCCGCGGGCCCTTCCCCGCCCACCGGCTCGGCCGCCGTCGCTCCGGCCGGCTCGGCGTGCGGCAGCGGAAGGTAGCCCTGCCGGGGCGGCCGTTCGCGCACCCGCGCTTCCCAGGGCGCTTCGCCCGCGGGCCGCCCGCTGCGGGCCACCTCGAGCGGCGGGTGGAGCGCGGCCAGCCGCTGCGCGCACGACCCCGCCACCAGCTCGAAGAGGCGCGACTCTTCGGCGAAGCGCACCTCGCGCTTGGTGGGGTGGACGTTCACGTCCAGGCGGGCGGGCGGGACGGAGAGCCACAGCACGGCCGACGGGTAGCGACCGGCGGGCAGCAGGTTGCCGTAGGCCTGGCGCAGCGCCTGGGCGAGCAGCGGGCTCTGGATCCAGCGCCGGTTCACCAGGATGACCTGCCCGTCGCGGGTGGCGCGCGCCTGCTCCGGCAGGCCGAGCAGCGCGCTCAGCCGGTACTCGCCGCGCTCGGCCTCGACCTCGAGCACCTGCTCGGCTGCGCGCGGTCCCAGCAGCGCGGCCGCGCGCGCGCGCCGTGACCCCGCCGCCGGCAGCGCCAGCTTCTCGCGTCCGTCCACCTCCAGGCGAAACGCCACCTCGGGGTGGCCCAGGGCGCAGCTCTCCAGCAGGCGCAGGGCCGCGCGCAGCTCGCCCTGCCGGGAGCGCAGGAACTTGCGGCGGGCCGGCGTGTTGAAGAACAGCTCGCGCACCTCGACGGTGGTGCCGGGACCCCGCGCCGCCGCGCCGGCTTCCTCCAGCGTGCCGCCGGCGCAGCTCACGAAGGCCGCGGCGCCTCCGGGGTCGCCCGCACGGCTGGTGATCCGCAGCCGCGACACCGCCGCGATGCTGGGAAGCGCCTCGCCGCGGAACCCCAGGCTCTCGAGCCGGTCGAGGTCCTCGAGGGAACGGATCTTGCTCGTGGCGTGACGCTCCAGCGCCAGCGGCAGCTCGTCCGGCGTCATGCCGGCGCCGTCGTCCGCGACCTCGAAGGCGTGGTCGAGCCCCTGGTGGACCCGCACCTCCACGTGGCGCGCCCCGGCGTCGAGCGCGTTCTCCACCAGCTCCTTGAGCGCCGAGACCGGCCGCTCGATCACCTCCCCGGCCGCGATCAGCGAGGCGGTGGCGGGCGGCAGCCGCGCGATGCGGGGTGTCACCTCTCCTCCGGCTCCATCGAATCCGCGGAGGATGACACGAGCCCGCGCGGCGAAGCAAGACGCGCGGCCCGCGGGGGCCGCGCGTGACGGGACGGTTGGAGCCGGGATCAGTCGAACATGCCCAGCCATTCGCGCGCGGTGGTCACGAAGCGCAGGGCGAACAGCGGGGAGGCGAGCTCGACGGACTCGATCTCCGGAGCCGGGGCGGGCCCCGGGTCACCGGTGGCGCGCCAGCAGGCGGTCCACAGCTCGGCGAGGCGCTGGCGGACGTGCACGAATCCTTCGGTCGGGCCCGCGGCCAGCAGCACCAGCGCGTGCGGGCCCGAGCGCGCCAGGGAGTCCCGGTCGCGCAGATGGTTGGGCAGCACCTCGCACAGCGCGTTCACCGCGGCCTCGGAGCGCGCGAACTGGATGCGGTGGAGCGAGTAGTGGAGCCCGTCGCGGCGGTTCCGCTCGATCGCGAGCTGGACGAAGTCGCAGAACTCCTCCTGGTCCAGCCAGCCGGCGCGGCGCTGCGGGGCCGGTGGAGCGGCCGCCGGCGGCGCCGGGCGCTCCCCCTGATCCCAGGTCTCGCGCAGCTCGTCCACCAGGCTCTGCCACATCGGATAGCCGTGCTGGGAGTCGAAGCCGGTGGCGGCGACCACCGCGCGGTGCTCGACGGTGCGGACCGGCCAGGCGCCCCAGGCCTTGCCCGGCGCGCTGCCGGCCAGGCTCTGCACCACCTGGGCCGTGCCTTCCTGGCGGGCCAGCCGGACCAGCGCGTCGGTCACCAGGTCGGGCGTCCCGACCTCGGCCACCACCTCGTCGGCGTCGGCGGCCACGAAGTGGAGGGCGGCGTGCGCCGCGCCCGTGCTCTGCGCCAGCACCCGCAACGCGTTCTCCAGCCCCTTGCGATCCTCGGGCGAGGGGAAGTCGTTGAGGTTGAGCACCTGGATGGGCCGGCGCCCGGACCGGGCCGGGCGAGCGACCGCCGGGGGAGGCGACGGCTCGGCCGGCAGCGTCTCGGCCAGCAGGGCATCGAGGTCCTTGCCGGAGAGCGCGCTCTCCAGGACGGCCGCCTTCACCTCGAGCGCGCCGGCATCGGCGTCGCCGGGACGGTCCCGGAGCGGGGCCGTGGCCGCGGCCCCGTCGCCCGAGTGTCGGACCAGGAAGTCCCCCGGCGAGCAGCTCGGGGTCCCCAGCGCGCCCAGCAGGCCTTCCACCTGCGCCCGCCGCACGCTGCGCTCCGAGATCAGGGCCAGGTCGAAGATCTCGCGCGTCAGGTCGCCGAGGTCCGTGGTGCGCGGCAGGCCGCACATCTCGGCCAGCTTGAGCCCCGCGCTCTCGGTGCTCTCCCCGGCCACCAGCCGGATCGAGACGCCCGGCTGCGCCAGCAGCTGCGGCATGAGGTCGGCGTCCTGCCAGTCGAAGTCCACCAGCACGACGCGGCGATGCGTTGCCGTTGGTGTGGGCATGGTTCGCGGTCCTCGCGTCACCCACGCGGAATCGCAAGGAGCATACCACCGCGACGGCGGCACCGGGCGCGCGCCCCGCGAGATGCGCGGCGCCACGCGGCGTGCGGGACGCCCGGGCCGCGTGCATCCCGCAACGGGCGGCCCGCGGGCCTTTAGCCGCCCGGCGGCGGCGGCAGCTCGATGCGCTTGAGCTCGGCGTCCAGGATGCGCGCGCCGTAGCGCTTCTTCAGCTTCTCGAAATAGTCGTAGAGGTTGCGCTCCAGGCCCATGCGGGTCTCGCGCTCCACCCGATCGCTCAGCGCCTTGGCCTCGGGCGGCTTGCGCTCCTTCACCCGCACCCGGAACCAGCCGGCCGCGCCCGGCACCCAGTCCGAGACCTGCCCCTCCGGCAGCCCGGCGCGCCGGTCGGTGCCGAACAGCAGCGAGTCCGAGAGCTCGCGGGCCCCGAGGCCGGGGATGGCGGCGCCGCGCGCCGCGTCGTCCAGCCGCCCGAGGCCCCCGTAGAGCGTGCCGAGGCTGTCCAGGCTCCAGCCCGCTTCCATCAGGCTGTCCAGCTCCGCGCGCTTGCCCGCCAGCGCGCGATCGCCGGCCTGGGCCCGGTAGGTCTGCAGCGCGCGGGTGCGGGCCTCCTCCCACTCCAGCGGGCGCGCCGGGGCCAGCGAGTCCACCCACAGCACCGCCCAGGCCGGCGGGCCCTGCACCTGGTAGATGCCCGGCGCGAACTGCCCGGGCGGCGTGGCCTCCACCGCCTGCTGGATCGCGCGCAAGGTGGTGCTGGGGTTGTAGGCCTCGCCCAGCGTCCGCCAGCCCGGGACGGCCTGCAGCTTGTGCCGGGCGGCGAAGGCCTCCACGTCGGCGATGCGCCGCACGGACCGCCGCAGGCTGTCCGCCCGGGCGCGGGCCAGCGAATCGGCCTTCGCCTGGGCCGCCTCGTAGCCGACCGACGAGTAGATCTCGGCCAGGGGCCGGATCTGCAGCTCCTGCTTCTCCTCGCACTTGAGGATGTGGTAGCCGAACTCCGTGCGCACCAGCTCGCTCACCTGCCCCGGCTGCAGCTCGAAGGCCACCCGCTCGAACTCCGGCACCATCACGCCCTTGCCGAACAGCCCCAGGTCCCCGCCTTCCTTCTTGCTGGCCGCGTCGTCGGAGAACTCGCGCGCCAGCGTCGCGAAGTCCTCTCCGCCCTTCACGCGGCGCAGCAGGTTCTCCGCCTTGGCCCGCGCCGCGCGGGCGGCGGCCGTGTCTCCCGCCGGCACCGCCACCAGGATGTGGCGCACCCGCACCTGGGGCGGCACGCCGTGCTCCTCCTTGTGGGCCTCGAAGTAGGCCTCGAGCTCCTGGCGGGTCAGCGAGATGTCGCGCGGGTCGGCGGGCTCCACCGGCAGGTAGCGGTAGGCGACGCGGCGGCCCGAGCGGAACTCGTCCCGGTGGGAATCGAAGTAGGCGCGGGCCCCGGCCTCGTCTTCGGCGTCCTGGCGGGCCTTGCGGCGCTCGGCCAGCACGGCGCGCGCCTGCTCGAAGGTCGGGACGTGGCGCTCCACGCGCCCGTAGACCTGGTAGACCAGGAACCCGTGCTTCCAGGGCACGAACCCCGTTCCCAGCTGGCCGCCCTGGCTCTTCAGGGAGTCGCCGAGCACCGCGCCGGCCTCGGTGGTGTCCACCGGCACCCCGACGGGAACCGGCCCGCGCTCGCGCGCGCCCCCCATCCGCCGCTCGGCCGCCTCGTCGCGGCGC
>JBBIHL010000275.1:0-4690 GCA_037447075.1 Candidatus Eiseniibacteriota bacterium
CCGCGCCTGGCAGGCGTGGCGCGAGGCCTGCCGGCGGAGGTCGAGGCGCGGCGGCCGGACCTCGGCCAGGGCGCGCTCGAAGCACTCGGCCGCGCCCTGGTGGTCGCCGCGATCCTGGCGCCGCAGGCCCTCGACGAAAGACCGGTCCCCACCCCGGCGAAGCCGGGCGAGGAGCTGGCTCACCATGAACACCTCTCCCCCAGCGGTCGGCGGCCCGGCCACGCCCGAGCCCGGACACCACGGACATCGCCCGGCGCGGTCGCGACCCACCCGCTAGTTGCGCACCAGCCAGAAGGAACCAGGCTCGCGGTCGGGTTGGAGGCCGAGCGCGGGACACTTGTCGGCCAACGCGGCCCAGTGCTCGTGCTTGAGGTGGTTCAGAGCCCCGAGCACGCGAAAGGCCCCGTTGTACGCCAGGAACGCCTCCAGCAGGTACTGCTCGTTCCAGAACCGCACGCGATCGTGAATCCACTCCTCGCGCCCGTCGCGAGGCGTGAAGATGTCGTGGACGTGGACCAGCACGCCGCTCCGCAGGCGCGGGAGCACCTTGAGGTACTCGAACAGGACATCACCCTGCGGCCGGATGACGTGCGAGGAATCGATGAACAGGATGTCGTTGCGGTCCAGCGCTCGGACGAAGTCGGGATCGAGTGATTCCACGCGCTCGCGAATGACGCGCACGCCGAGCGGCTCGAGCCAGGGCGCTTCGAAAGGCTCGATGCAGATGTGCTCGCAGCGATAGCTGCCATCCACCTCCTCGTTTCGCCTGACCGCGGCGGCGGCCATGAGGGTCGAAAAGCCGCTGCCGATCTCGATGATGCGGCGGGACCGGAAGTGACGGATCACGCTGTAGAGGTATTCCGCGTCACCCGATTCGAAAGCGCCATTGTCGTAGTAGAAGCGCCGCTCGTGCGGGCGGGCGATCGGGAACGCGGAGAGTTCCTGTTGATGGTGGAACTCCCGAAGCAGCGCCAACTGCTCCGCCACGTTCAGATCGAGGCCGGGCAGGTCCCGAACCGCCGCCAGGGGTTTGCGCAGATGCCGCGGGTGGAAAAGGGGCTCGTAGTAGTGGTCGCGGATCGGTGAGACGCCGACACCCCGCAGGATCGCCCGGGCGACCGGCATCCGCTGAACCCCCACCCGCCGGATGAGCTTGAGCCATGCCGCGGCGCCGGCCGTCGCCGGTGCGAGGAGCGCATCCATCCCTCGCAGGACGGTTTCCCACCAGCTGCCGGCCTCGCGAGTCCGAACCCCCGCAGCGCCGGCGGTGCGGCACGGCGGCGGCTGAAGCCCGCCTGCGGGCACGGCGGGGGATGCATCCCTCGAGGGGTCCGGCGTCACGCCCGGGGGCAGCCCAAACGGCCGCGCGGTGCTCACGCAGTCTTCCTCGGATCTCCCTGGTCGCTGCTGGAACGGGCACGCCGGTCGAGGTCGCGCCCGGCCCGACCTCGAGCATGCATCGGCCCGCTGCCAGGCGGAGTCTGTCCGTACTTCGCACCCGGGACCGAGTCGCCAGGATCGGGCGCCGGCCGCCGGGAATCGCCCCCCGCGACCTCGGCTAGTCCATCTGCCGGCGCAGGAACGTCGGGACCTCGAGCGACTCCCGGGAGGCGCCGCGCCCCCAGCGCCGGCCGCTGCCCGCGGCGTCCGCGCTCCTGCTCCATGGGTTGACGCGGCGGAAGTCCTCGGCCGGAGCGGCGGGCTCGCGTGCCGGCGGCTCCACCAGCTTGAGGCGCGGCTCGGCGTGACCGAACCCGGTGGCGATCACCGTGATCACCATCTCGCCGTCCAGCGTGGGGTCGATCACGGCGCCGAAGATCACGTTGGCCTCCTCGCCTGCGGCCTGGACGACCACCGTCGCCGCCTCGTTCACCTCGTGAAGGGTGAGGTCGCGGCCGCCGGTGATGTTCACCAGCACCCCCTCGGCCCCCGCCACGGAGACGTCCTCGAGCAGCGGGCTGGAGACCGCGGCCTGGGCCGCATTCAGCGCGCGGTTCTCGCCGCTCGCCCGCCCCGTGCCCATCAGCGCGTTGCCGCGGTTCGACATCACGGCCTTGACGTCGGCAAAGTCCAGGTTGACCAGGCCCGGCACGGTGACCAGGTCGGAGATGCCCTTGGTGGCCTTGAGCAGCACCTCGTCGGCCACGCTGAACGCGTCGGTGAGCGAGGTCCCCCTCTCCACCACGGCGAGCAGCCGCTCGTTGGGGATGACGATCAGCGTGTCCACCTCGGCGCGCAGCTCGGCCATGCCCTCCTCGGCCTGCCGCATCCGGCGCCGCCCCTCGAACTGGAAGGGCTTGGTCACCACCGCCACCGTGAGCGCACCCACCTGCTTGGCCAGACGCGCCACCACCGGCGCCGCTCCCGTGCCGGTGCCGCCGCCCATCCCGGCCGTGATGAACACCATGTCGCTCTCGGCGAGCGCGTCGGCCATGGACTGCTCGTCCTCCTCGGCGGCCCTCCGTCCCACCGAGGGATCCCCCCCCGAGCCGAGGCCCCGCGTCGCGTTGGGGCCCAGCTGGAGCCGGGTCGGAGCCAGCGACTGGTTCAGGGCCTGCAGGTCGGTGTTGGCGGCGATGAACTCCACGCCGCGCAGCCCCGCGCCGATCATGCGGTTCACCGCGTTGCCGCCGGCGCCGCCGACCCCGATGACCTTGAGCTTCGCCGCCGCTTGCGTCTCGAATTCCAGTTCGAACATGGCACCTCTCCCTGTGCCGCCCCGTGGGCGGCGGTGACGTGGCTAGAACAGCTCGCTGAACCAGCGCCGCAGGCTGAGCGACGCGCGGCCCGCGCCGTTGCGCGCCTGCATCCCGGCCGCGGTCCCCTCCTCGTCCTCGCCGCGGACCGCGTGGAGCACCAGCCCCACCCCGGTCGCATAGCGCGGATCCGCCACGCTGGCCCCCAGCCCGCCGAGCGGCTGGGGCACGCCGCAGCGCACCGGCATCTCGAACACCTGCTCGGCCAGCTCCGCCGCGCCCGGCATGAGCGAGGTCCCACCGGTCAAGACGACCCCTCCGCCCAGCAGCTCGGCGAAGTGGTTCTTTTTCACCTCCTTGTTGGCGAGGCTGAAGATCTCCTCCATGCGGGGCTCGATCATCGAGGCCAGCACCTGGCGCGAGATCCGGCGGTCGGCCCGCCCGCCCACCCCCGGCACCGCCATCTCCTCATCGGGCCGCACCAGGGACGCCAGGGCGCAGCCGTGCTGGAGCTTGAGCTGCTCGGCCTTGTCGATCGGGGTACGCAGGCCGATCGCCATGTCGCTGGTGACGTTGGCGCCCCCGAACGGCACGATGGCGGTGTGCCGGATGCTGCCCTCGAAGAACACGGCCACGTCGGTGGTGCCGCCGCCGATGTCGAGCAGGACCACCCCCAGGTCCCGTTCTTCCGGGGCCAACACGGCGTGGCTCGAGGCCAGCGGCTGCAGGACCAGGTCGTAGACCTTGAGGCCGGCACGCTGGATGCTGCGGCAGATGTTCTTGGCCGAGGTCACGGCCCCGGTGATGATGTGGACCTCGGCCTCCAGCCGCACCCCGGACATGCCGACCGGATCCTTGATGCCGTCCTGGTCGTCCACGATGTACTGCTGGGGGATGACGTGGATGATCTCGCGGTCGGCCGGGATGGCCACCGCCTTGGCGGCCTCCACCACCCGCTCCACGTCCCCCGCCCCGATCTCGTTGTCCTTGCGGGAGACGGCGATCACGCCGCGGCTGTTGATGCTGCGGATGTGGTCCCCCGCGATGCCCGCGTAGACCCCCTTCACGTGGATGCCGGCCATGCGCTCGGCCTCGTCCACCGCGCGCTGGACGCTGGCCACCGTCTTCTCGAGGTTCACGACCACGCCGCGGCGCAGTCCCTCGGAGAGCGCGTTGCCCACGCCCACCACGTTGAGCGCCCCGGCGGAGTCCAGCTCGGCGATGATGCAAACGATCTTGGTAGTCCCGATGTCCAGCCCTACAAACGTCCTGCTCGCCATGGCCATGTTGCCGTCCACCTCCTGTGGTTCGCGTCTCAGCTCTGGGCCGGCAGCGGCGGCGCCGCGGCCGGACGCACGATCACCTGATCGTCGAAGCGCAGATCCACCTCCGCCGCCGCCATGCCGCGGCGGGCGACGTCGGCCAACACGACGCGCAGCGCGGAGAGGCGCGCGCGCCCGGGTGGCCACTCGGGCACCAGCACGCGCGCGCCCCCGGTGAGGACCAGCGCCATGCCCCGGGGGTCGCTCACGTCCACCTCGGAGAGCTCGCCGATCAGCTGCAACTGCGGATCGCCGAGCGCCCGCACCCAGGCCAGGGCGCGGCGGACCTCCGGGATGGCGCAGGTCGCTCCGCCGGGCACCCGGGAGAGGTCGGGACCGGTGAGCACCGGGACGTCCGCCAGCACGCCGCCTTCCAGCGGAGGCAGCATCACCCCGGCCGAATCCATCTCCCACAAAGTGCCGTGGTCCACCACCAAGACGGGCTGGCGTTCCTGGATCACGATGCGCACGGCGCGCAGCCCGGCGCGGCTCACCGTCGCGCGCGCGATGCGCGGGTTGCGCTCCAGCCCGCGCCGGACCCGTCGCAGGTCCAGCCGGAACAGGTCGTCGCCGCGCCGGACGCCGGCCGCGAGCTGCTCGGGATCCAGGTAGCGGGCGCCGCAAACCTCGACGCGGCTCACCACGGCGTAGCGGGCCCGCCATTCCGCCCAC